>JAGOIM010000061.1 GCA_017995665.1 Anaerolineaceae bacterium
AAAGCAATTTTTCCCAAAAGAACCACCCCTTGTATTTTTTTCAATAGATCGATTTCTTGCACCAACCAGGGCTGGCAGTTTGCCAATTCTTCTCTGCTGGGCTTGTTTTGCGGTGGAACACATCGGCAAGCAGCAGTAATCCAGCAATCGTGCAATTCCAAGCCATCGCCTCTGAATTGTGATTCGGCTTGCGAGGCAAAGCCTGCGCGATATAAAGCCGGAAACAAAAAATTCCCCGATCCGTCTCCGGTAAACATTCTGCCGGTGCGGTTTGAGCCATGAGCACCGGGTGCCAAACCCAAAATAAGCAAACGAGCCTGCGCATCGCCAAAACCCGGAACCGGCTTCCCCCAATAATCCCAATCCATATAAGCACGCCGCTTTGTGCGGGCAAGCTCTTCACGCCAGGTAGCCAACCTCGGACACCGCCGACATTGGATAATTTGATCTTCCAAAATTTTTAATTCATTTTGCATAACATTTTCTCAATTTTTCGTAGGGATAGCGCCTGCGCTATCCTGGAAAAGGCCCGCCTTTTCCTTACGGATGGAAAAGATGGTTGGAAAATGTGGGCATCTCTCATGCGGAGACCGGTTGGTTTTTCGTAGGGATAGCGCCCGCGCTATCCTGGAAAGGGCAGGCCCTTTCCCTACGGATGGGTGTGATATGCCCTTTCCTACTAATGGGCGTGGGTTGAGAAAAACTTTCCATTTATTCCTCATCATCCGGCTTTATAGTACTCATCTTTATCCCATCGAAAAACATTGGTCTCTATATAATCATAATGATATGATAAATCCTTCTCATCTCTCATGATGTGATCATGAAACGTTGTTTGCCATAATTCGATGCCGGGTCTTATTTTCCCCGCAAGCCTTGAAACACCGGCTTTATAAGAACCGACAATAGTCGAAAGGCTTGCGCCTTTGAGTTCATTTTCCATCGATAACAGAAGGTGGACATGATTTGGCATAACCACCGATGTAATCACCTCAGTTCCAGGATGATGTGAACTTAATTCCTCTATTTTGAATCTGGCGATTTTTCCGATTTCAGAGAGAACCATTTGATTATTCAGTCCGTCTTTAATGATTTTGCCGAAATAATTTTTATGATGATAACAGTTTGTGGTTACGAAATATATCAATTTTTGTGTGTAATCAAAACCGTGCAATCGAGGAGATTTTCGTTGGGACATAGGGAGATTTTATCAGATTTTATATTTCATAGTACGGATGGGAGTGGGTTGAGGGAGGCAAACATTTCCCTGCAGATGGCGGTTGGTTTTTTTCGTGGGGATAGCGCCCGCGCTATCCTGGAAAGGGCAGGCCCTTTCCCTACTCCAGATGAGGCAGGCCCTTTCCCTACGGATGGGTGTGATATGCCCTTTCCCCTACGGATGGAGGATTAAACAAAAAGAGCCGGCTTTTAAGTAAAGCCGGCTCTGAATCTAAACGCAAGTTTTATTTTTTAATCGCCAAGGCGTTCCAACCGGCATATTCAGCGGTCAGGTCCAGTTCCTGTTCGATGCGCAGTAACTGATTATATTTGGCAACGCGGTCAGAGCGGGCAGGGGCGCCGGTCTTAATCTGACCCATGTTCATGGCAACCGCCAGGTCGGCGATTGTGTTGTCTTCGGTCTCGCCGGAGCGATGGGAACAAACTGCGCGCCAGCCGTTGTTTTGAACCATGCTGACAGCTTTCATGGTTTCGGTCAGGCTACCAATTTGGTTGACCTTAACCAAGAGGGCATTACAAGCCTTTTCTTCAATTGCGCGGGCAACACGAGTGGGATTGGTTACCAACAGGTCATCACCGACAATTTGCAAACGATGACCGTTTTTGGCGGTAAAGTTCTTCCAACCAGCCCAGTCGTCCTGAGCAAAGCCATCTTCAATCGAAACGATTGGATATTTCTCAACCCATTCAGTCCAAAAATCGACCATTTGATCGCTGGTCAATTTTCTGCCTTCTTTGCGCAGGTTGTAGAGTTTTGTCTCTTCGTCATAAAGCTCAGAAGCGGCAGGATCAAGAGCAATGGCGACATCCGTCCCGGCTTTGTAACCGGCTTTTTCGATTGCTTCGAGAATCAGTTCAATCGCTTCACTGTTGGCTGAGAGTGCCGGAGCAAAACCGCCCTCGTCACCGACCAAAGTGATATAACCGTGAGATTTGAGCACATTTTTCAGGGAGTGATAAATTTCTGTACCCCAGCGCAGGCCTTCTGCAAAGCTGCTGGCACCGAGGGGCATAACCATAAATTCCTGGAAGTCGGTGCTCTGCCAACCGGTATGAGCGCCACCATTAAGGATGTTCATCATCGGAACGGGTAAAACGTGAGCATAAACGCCGCCCAAATAGCGGTAGAGAGGCAAACCAATTGAGGCTGCAGCGGCTTTGGCGACGGCGAGGCTCGTGCCCAAAATTGCGTTCGCGCCTAAATTGGCTTTGTTGGGGGTGCCATCGAGCTCAATTAAAATCTCGTCAATTTCTTTTTGTTCAACAGCGTCCATGCCATAGAGTTCTTCGGCGATTTCGTTGTTGACATGGTCAACAGCCTGCAAAACGCCCTTGCCGTTGTAACGTTGCTTGTCTTCAACGTCGCGCAGTTCAAGTGCTTCGTGGATACCGGTTGATGCGCCGGATGGCACGCCGGCTCTTCCGTAGCTGCCATCAGCTAAAACTACTTCAACTTCTACAGTTGGGTTACCGCGTGAATCCAAAATTTCAATTGCGTTGATATATTCAATTGTTGTGTCCATATTATTTTCTCTTTCTATAGTTAATATTCTTACTTATGAGTATAACAAAAACTCAAGCCTTAAAACCCAATGCAATAATCTCGTCCGGCAAACCTTTATGTTGACATGCCGCCCGAATCAAACCGAGGAAGAGCGGATGGGGACGGTTTGGACGGGACAAAAATTCGGGGTGGAATTGCGAAGCAATCATATAAGGATGGTTTGGATTTTCGACTATCTCGACCAAATGACCGTCAGGTGAGAAACCCGAGAAGAGCAAGCCGCCTTCTTCCAATTCCTGGCGGTGTTCATTGTTGACTTCATAGCGATGACGATGCCGTTCTTCAACAACCGCTTCGGGATATAAGCTGCAGGCGAGCGTATCCGGCTGAATCTGGCATGGGTACAAGCCCAGGCGCATCGTTCCGCCGAGCCGATCCAGCCCTTTTTGCTCGGTCATCAAATCGATCACCGGATGTTCGGTTACTTTGTCAAATTCTCTTGAATTTGCATCTTCCAAGCCTAAAACATTGCGGGCATAGTCAATTACCATCACCTGCAATCCAAGGCAAATCCCCAAATAGGGAATCTTGTTCTCGCGGGCATATTTCGCTGCTTTGATTTTGCCTTCAACTCCTCGGCTGCCAAATCCACCGGGGACCAGAATCGCATCTGCACCACCCAAAATTTCGTCCAGGTTTTCAACTTTTTCAAGCTCGGTTGAAGGTATCCAGTCAATATCCACATCTACGTTGTAATATAGGGCGGCATGCTTTAAAGCTTCCCGGACACTCAAATAGGCATCGTGCAGCTCAACATATTTTCCAACCAAGGCAATCTTTACTGCCGGTTTAGTTTTGACCAATTCTTCCACCATCCAACGCCAGCCTTCCAGTTCGGGTTGGTGTTTGGCTTCCAAATCCAGTTCTTTCATCAAAATGTCTGCAACGTGCATTGCTTCCAATTGAAGGGGGATTTCATAAAGCATATCAGCTGTGACTAAGGGAATAACGGCTTCCGGTCTGACATCACAAAACTTAGCGATTTTTTGAGTGAGTTCTTTTTCAACCGGATAATCACTACGGGCGATAATCATATCCGCTAAAATACCAATCGAGCGCAATTCGCGCACGGAATGTTGGGTTGGCTTGGTTTTGGTTTCGGCGGTTGCTCTCAGATAGGGCAACCAGGTGATATGCACAAAAGCGGTGTTTTTCTCGCCCAGTTCATTGCGCATTTCACGAATTGCCTCAAGGAAAGGCTGGCTTTCAATGTCACCGACTGTGCCGCCAACTTCAATCAGAGCAATTTCGACATCATTATCCCGTCCCAAAAGGTTGACACGGCGTTTGATTTCGTTGGTGATGTGGGGGATAACTTGAATTGTCCCGCCCAAATAATCTCCCTTGCGTTCGCGTTCGATGACTTCTTCATAAACTTGTCCGGCGGTTACTGTGCTGGTTTTTTTGAGGCGCAAATCACAAAAGCGCTCATAATGACCCAAGTCGAGGTCAGTTTCGGAACCATCGTCCAAAACATAAACCTCTCCGTGTTGATAGGGGCTCATGGTGCCCGGGTCAACGTTGAGATAGGGGTCTAACTTTTGAACTGTCACAGAAAAACCGCGGGCTTTTAGCAAACGGCCAACTGAGGCAGCGGTTACGCCTTTACCAACTGAGGAAAGAACGCCACCAGTGAAAAAAATGTATTTTGTTGCCATGCTACCACCTATAAAAATGATTAAATAAAAAGGGAGGGCTGTTTAGTCCAGCCCTCCCCGGAAATTATATGGTTAGGTTAACAGTCAAAGGCTGTTTAGTCATCCATGTCATCGCTGATACCAGCCATTTTGTTCGTCAGCGTTCGTTCGTAAATGTCATCCGCATCTTCATAGCGGCGGGATTTTTGTTTCTTAATGCGATTTGCAAGGGCTGGGCGGCGCTGTTCGGCACGTTCCATCGCCTGGCGCATAGCAATTTCCATATAAGTGGGATCGGGAATGGCTTCTTCTTCCACTTCTACGACAACTTCTTGTTGCTTGTTTTTAGAACCACGGCGACCGCGGGGAGAAACTTCGCTCATTGCTTCTTCAGGAGTTTCCTGAAGGGCTTTCATGCTCAGACGAATTTGCTTTTTCCGGCGGTTAACTTCCAAAATCTTGACGTCAACTTCGTCGCCGACTTTAACAACTTCGGATGGAAGGCGGACAAAATTGTGGGAAAGTTCACTGACATGAACCAGCCCGGGTTGCTCGGCACCGATTTCAACGAAAGCGCCAAAGGTCTCCATACGAATAACCGTGCCTTTAACGTTCATATCGGGGGCAAGCTCGCGCCATTCGTACAACAAAGGCTCGTGCATGGTCAGTTCGTAGTGGTCTTTGACAATTCGTCTGACCCAAACGGTAACTTCCTGTCCTTCTTTGAGGATCTGTTCGAGGTTGGTAATGATTCTGTCAGGGTTGGCGGAATCAACAACCTGGGAGACATGTAAGAATGCAGGTAGTTTCGAACCAATATCTACAATTGCTCCTTGCAGTGTGGTTTTCAACACCTTCCCTTCGAATTTTTGTTTCGTGGTAATAGGTTGATCATTAGTATTATTTTCGATAGGGTTTTCCATAGTTACTCCCAAAGGGTTTTATTCACAATGTATTAGTATACACCTTCAACATAAAATAGTCAATCATTCAAGCAGAAAAAAGATAAATCTCCTCTTTTTTCTGATGAATTAATCATGCTACTATTCTACACGCTTTTTTAGTTTTTATGGCAAGCAATTTTAATGACAGGAATCATTGATTATCTGCATATTGTGCCAATTTCTAATTATCTCCTGCTCCGGCAAGGCCCACTCGTTTTAGAAAAGCGGTGTCATTCTTCCAATCTTTCTGGGTTTTAACCTGCAAATCGAGAAAAACCCGCTGACCGGTCATGTTTTCAATCGCTTCTCGTGCCTGGGTGCTGATTTTGCGAATCATCATTCCTTTTTTCCCGACGACAATCCCCTTTTGGGCTTCGCGTTCTACAAAGATCGTTCCGTGGACATAGAGCATATCGTTATCGCGCACTTTAAATTCATCCACCTGGCTGGCAATACTGTAAGGAAGTTCGTCATCAAGATTTTCCATCGCAGCTGCCCGGATCAGTTCTGCGGCAATATCGCGTTCAAAATCCTGGGTGATTTGCTCGGTCGGGTAATATTCGGGACCTTCCGGCAGAAGATCTTCAACTTTATTAATCAGTTTATCAAGCCCTTTTCCGTTCCTGGCAACAATTTCGAGGGAGGGGTCTTCAGGAAAGAGTGCCTGATAGGCTTGTTTGTTTTTGCCAATTTGGCTTTCTCCGGCTAAATCGCTCTTATTAAAAAGTAGAATAACCTTTTGTGCGTCGCGTTTTTCTTTAATTAAGGCCGCTAACTGCCGGTCCAGATCATCCGGTGCCTTGCTGACATCGGCAAGATAGAGCAAAATATCGGCATCTTCCAAAGCAAATTTGACTTCATTATTGATGAAGCTGCCCAGTTTATCTTTGGCGTTATTCAAGCCGGGCGTATCGGTAAAGACCATTTGATAATTTTCGGTGCTCAGAATTCCCAGTTGTCGCCGGCGGGTAGTTTGCGGTTTAAATGAGACGCCGGCAATCGGTTGTCCCATCAATTGATTTAATAGGGTGCTTTTCCCAGCATTTGGTTTGCCGACCAATGCGATAAAACCTGATTTAAAAATTTTGCTTTCTTCCACTCTTCCTCACGAAACTATAACTTTATTGTTGACGATCTGCTGCCCTTCTAACTCGAGCAAGCTTTGTTTTACCTTGATTCCACCCTCAGCGGAAAATCCGTGTAGAGCCTTGTCTGCGCCAATTACGCGGTGGCAGGGAACCACTATCAAAAAAGGATTGCGCGCCAGGGCTGCTCCGACAGCTCTTGAAGCCTTTGGCTGACCGATTACTTTTGCCAATTCGCCATAAGTCAGAAAGCTTCCCCAGGGAATTTTCGCAGCAGCTTTCAACACTTCCTGCCGAAAGGGTGGAATGCCTTTCATATTTAAGGGAAGATCGAAGTGTTTCGATTCTCCGGCAAAATACGCCAATAACTGCTCTTCCGCTTCATTTAATATAAGAGCGATGTTTCGGTCGTCCGGTTCATCCCTGATTAAACTTTCAGAGTTTAAAATGCGTTGATGAATAGCGTTCAAGCCAGATTGATTGGCACTTAGCCTTAAAACACCAATGGGAGTGATGAATTCCCGCACAAAATCATTAGAATTTTCTGACATTTTAGCCTCCTGGCAATATCGTAGGGTAATCGTAGGTTAAGCGTCAAGTATTAAACTTGCTCTTATTGTAATATAAAGTCGTAAGGGCGACTTTTCTTCTTCTTCTCCTCCTTTAAATACTAAAGCTGCGGTCGGCGTCCGCAGCTTTAGCCGTTTAATAGCATTTTTTCTTTGATTTTCCTTTATTCTGGGCATTTTCCAGAAATGAAGCCGCCAGGATGGGCGATTTGAGATAAAATCATATTAGCTCATCAACAGGAGAAATAATGGAAAAAAGAGAAACTTATCCTATCACCATCGCCGGTATTTACCGCGAACTACCCCTCTTTGAAGTCAAACCCGGTTTGCGCATCGCTATCCTCAACATTCTTGGCGACACTGAACTCGTCGACGCTTGTGCCCGGGCACTCAGCGAACTGTTAGCCGAGACCGATTTTGACGTCATCCTCACCCCCGAAGCTAAGTCCATTCCGCTGGCTCATATGCTTTCTCTTGAGACAAATAAGCCTTATGTTGTCTTGCGCAAAGATTACAAGCCTTATATGGGCAATGCTCTTTCGACTGAAACCATGTCTATCACCACCGGCAAAGCTCAAACGCTTTTTCTCGATGAAAAGGATCTCGAAGCCATCAAAGGCAAAAAAGTTGTTTTACTTGATGATGTCATCAGCACAGGTTCAACCTTGCAAGGCATGCATCTGATTATTGATAAAGCCGAAGCGATTACCGCTCGCGAAGTTGGCATTTTGACCGAAGGCGACCGTGCCGAATGGCGCGACATCCTCTCTTTGGGACATCTGCCGCTGTTCTTTGATAAAGCAGAATGATTTCAGCAGGGAGTGGGAAACAGAGCTAAGAGCCAAGTCCCAAGAGCCAAGGAGCGGAGGGTTGTCGGGTCGTCAACAAAAAATCGGACAAAAACTTAAGAGACACGATTTTGATTTTCTGTTTCCTAATGTCCGCCTCCCCGCTCCCCGCTCCCCGATACCTGCTCCCCGTTCCCTGTATAAATTGGTCAAATTTCCTCTTAATCTGTTCAAAATTTTTGATATAATAAAAAGTCGGCGCGAATGCGCCGTAATGTTAAATTATGCGTGGTGTTCCATGCCAGACAATAGGAAGGTCTACAATAATGAAAGAATTCTCAACCGATAATATTCGCAACATCGTTCTTGCTTCGCACAGTAACTCAGGCAAGACAATTCTCGTGGAGAATTTA
>JAGOIM010000062.1 GCA_017995665.1 Anaerolineaceae bacterium
AGAATTTGGACAAGCGGAAGAGAAACCCCCCTCATTTTCACGGAAAGTGTCGCCTCTTCAAAGCAAATCCGCCCAATCACTATTGATTTTGGGCAGATTTACGAGGTGGAAAAGATCAAAATTGAAATTGAAAGCCTCGGCGAGGGCGAACCCACTCACGTCCATCTTTGGGGTTTGCTCTTGGAAAACAGGTAGCAGGAAGCAGGGAGCGGGGAGCGGGTAAAAAATTTCTACTTAGCCTTGACATGACCATCACCGATCATCCCCTGGAATAGGTCTTATGATAAAATTTCCCATACGAGAAACTATATATTAAGTATCTCTGTCAAGCTCAATTCAAAACGTCAATACGCTTACCTCACTATTGATATTTTAAAAACATTTGCAAGAACGGATTGAGGCAGAAGAAGAGGAAACAGAAATTAAGCCATGAATTTACTCCATTTGCGTTATGCGGTTGAAGTTGAAAAAGCCGGTTCAATCACTCAGGCTGCCGAAAATCTTTATATGGCGCAGCCGAATCTCAGCAAAGCCTTGCGCGAGCTTGAATCGAACCTCAACATCATCATTTTCGAACGCCTGCCCCGCGGTGTCGTCCCCACTCCAAAAGGGCAGGAGTTTTTAGCACATGCCAAACGGATTTTAGCAGAGGTTGAATTGATGAATTCCCTCCAGCAAGAAAATGATGAGAACACGCAAACTTTTAGTCTTTCGATTCCTCGTGGCAGTTATGTTGCCGAAGGTTTTTTGCAATTTGTTTCAAAGCTCGATTTTGCAAAACCGATGGAAATTCGCATCAAAGAGACCAATTCAGTCGAGGCAATTCATAATGTCGCTGACAATCGTTTTCGTCTTGGCATCATCCGTTTTCGGGCAGCGGACGAACAATATTTCCTGGATTTTATGAAAGAAAAAGGCATTCAACATGAGCTGGTTTGGAGCTTTGAAAATTTGCTTTTAGTCTCTAACAGCAACAGCCTGGCAAAAAAAGCACAGATTCATCAGGAAGATTTAAGCAATCAGGTTGAAGTTTCTCATGGTGATAAATCTGTGCCCTACATGACCGAAGAAATCATCAACCCGAGCCAAACGGGCGAAAAGGACAAACGCATTTATGTTTATGAGCGCTCGACTCAGTTTGAAATTCTCACGCGGCTTCCTTCAACTTACATGTGGGTTTCACCGGTTCCCGAAAATGTTTTAAAAAGCCATCAACTTGTCCAAAGAAAATGTGAATTTCCGACACAACAGATGAAAGATGTGTTAATATATTCGACCCGTTACAAGTTAACTGCGCTCGATAAAATATTTGTCGACTGTTTATTTTCAGTGCGCAACCAAATTGTCTTTCTTGAAAACAACTCAAGCCAGGCGACACAGGCTTGAATTATATAGCTAAACATATAGCCGTAATATCAAATATCGCATAAATAAAGAGCACTAAAGCGGGTTAGTTTTTTGCGTATTGGGATATGATTTTACACGTCTGTTTAAAGCACCATATAGATAAAGCTATATCAATATCCAAAAAGTATATTATCGCTTTTAGTCAAAGACTGCTATCATAGGCATGAGATAAATGCATTAAATGAAACAGGAGATGTTTAGAATGTATCCAATTCGATCCAAAGTTGTCCTGAACCCAACGGTTGTCAAGATGGAAATCGAGGCTCCCCGTGTAGCCCATAAAGCTGAGCCAGGCCAATTTGTTATGTTACGTGTAGAAGACGATGGGGAGCGCATGCCGCTGACCATCGCTGATTTTGACCGCGAAGCCGGAACCGTTACGATTATTTTCCAAATCGTCGGCGCAACTACTGAAAAACTTGCTCATATGGAAGTCGGCGATGCTTTGCCCGACTTTGCCGGTCCACTTGGACGAGCAACTGAAACCGAAGGCAAGAAAAAAGTTGCTATCGTTGGTGGCGGTGTTGGTTGTGCAATCGCTTATCCGGTTGCCAAAAAATTCCACAAGCAAGGCACAATTGTGCACAGCATCATCGGTTTCCGAACGGCTGAGCTTGTATTCATGGCAGATGAGTTCCGTGCAGTCAGCGATCATATGGATTTGATGACCGACGACGGCACTGCCGGAGAAAAAGGTCTTGTTACCAATGCCCTTAAGGACCTGATTGAAAGCGGCGAAGAATACGACGAAGTTATCGCAATCGGCCCGTTGGTAATGATGAAATTTGTTGCCAAACTGACCAAGGAATATGGCATTCCCACAGTTGTCAGCATGAACCCAATTATGATTGACGGTACCGGTATGTGCGGTGGTTGCCGCCTGACCGTTGGTGGTCAAACTAAATTTGCCTGCGTTGACGGTCCAGAGTTTGACGGTCATCTGGTTGATTTTGACGAAGCAATGTCTCGCGGTTCGATGTACAAACCCTTTGAACGTCATGCATATGACGAAGCTTGTCATCTTTACAATATGGAAGTGAAATAAAAATGGCTAATATGTCCCAGGTTAAAAACGAAATGCCCGTGCAGGACCCCGAAGTCCGCATAACAAATTTTAGTGAAGTTGCCCTCGGTTACACACCTGAACAAGCTATTGACGAAGCAACCCGTTGTCTGAATTGCAAACGCAGACCCTGTGTTGCAGGTTGCCCGGTTGCGATTAACATCCCCGATTTTATTCAAAAAATCGTGGTTGGCGAATTTGAAGAAGCTTATCAAATTATTTCCCAATCGAGTGCTTTGCCGGCAGTCTGTGGACGTGTTTGCCCACAGGAAAGCCAATGTGAACGTGTTTGCGTTCGCGGAGCTCGCGGTGAAGCGGTTGCGATTGGTCGTTTGGAACGTTTTGTCGCCGATTGGCACAGAGTTCATGTGACCGAAGCCCCAAAACCTGTTCCGAGCAATGGCCACAAAGTGGCTGTGGTTGGTTCCGGTCCTTCCGGTTTGACTTGTGCCGGCGATTTAGCCCGCAAAGGTTATCAGGTTACGGTTTTTGAAGCGCTCCATATCGCTGGTGGTGTTTTAGTCTACGGTATTCCTGAATTCCGTCTTCCGAAAGCAATCGTTCAGAGCGAAATTAACAACCTGAAAGCAATGGGTGTCAAGTTTGAGACGAATACGGTCATTGGTAAATCGGTTTCAATCGATGAACTAATGAATGATGAAGGCTTCGAGTCGGTCTATATCGGCTCCGGCGCCGGTCTGCCCCGTTTCATGAACATCCCCGGTGAAAACTTGAATGGCGTCTACTCTGCCAATGAGTTCCTGACCCGTGTCAACCTGATGAAAGCCTACAAAGACAATAGCAACACTCCTGTTCAACACGGAAACCGTGTGGCTGTTGTTGGTGGTGGCAATGTCGCTATGGATGCCGCTCGCTGTGCCCGCCGTTTGGGCGCTGAAGTGATGATTATCTATCGCCGTACCGAAAAAGAATTACCTGCCCGTGCAGAAGAAGCTCATCATGCCAAAGAAGAAGGCATTGAATTCTACATGCTCGCCAGCCCTGTCGAAATTCTCGGCAATGAGCAAGGCTGGGTCAACGGTGTTCGCGTTCAACAGATGGAATTGAGCGAACCTGACGAATCCGGTCGTGCGAAACCTGTGCCGATTGAAGGCGACATTCGAACAATTGCGGTTGACAGTGTAATTATGTCGATTGGTACCTCGCCTAACCCATTGATTGCCTCCACAACTGAAGGTTTGGCAACTCAAAAATGGGGTGGCATCATCGCCAACGATGAAACCGGTTTGACCTCTCGTGAGATGGTTTATGCCGGTGGTGACGCCGTAACCGGTGCCGCAACGGTAATTTTGGCAATGGGTGCCGGTAAGGCTGCGGCAACTGATATTGACCATAAAATTATGGGAACAACTGATTAATATCTACAGCTATTATTAGCTGAAATATAAAGATAAAAGGAAAATAAAATGTCTTCTTTGTTTGATCTTACTGGAAAAACTGCTGTTGTAACCGGCGCCTCTTCGGGCCTCGGTGTTCAATTCGCCAAAGCCCTGGCTCGCCAGGGTGCTGATGTTGCGTTGCTTGCCCGCCGCGTCAATAGACTCGGAGAAGTGAAAGCTGAAATCGAGAAACTCGGCGTTCGCTGCATCACCGTTCCTTGTGATGTTGCTGAAACCGCTCAAATTCAAAATGCTGTAAAAGTTGTTGAAGAAGCTTTTGGTAAAGTTGATATCCTTGTCAACAATGCCGGTATCGCAGCCGATACCCCCGCCGAAGATCAAGATGATGCAACCTGGGAAGCGGTTATGAACATCAATATCAACGGTGTTTATCGCACAGCACGCGAATTTGGCAAAGGCATGATTGCCCGCGGTTATGGCAAAATCATCAACATCGGCTCCATTCACAGCAATGTTGCTATGAACGTTTCTCATTTAAGTGCCTACTGCACCACCAAAGGCGCAGTTTTGATGATGACTAAAGCTTTGGCAACTGAATGGGCTAAAAAAGGGATTACCGTCAATGCAATCGGACCCGCTTACTTCCCCTCTGAAATGACTGAGAGCGCTCTGGCTGCTCCTGAATTCCAACAAGTGGTTAATGCCTACTGTCCGATGGCTCGCACCGGACGTGAAGGTGAACTCGATGGCGCTTTGATTTACTTCGCCTCTGATGCTTCCAGCTACACCACCGGACAACTCTTGAGTGTTGACGGCGGCTGGACTGCTATTTAGTCTGGCATCTCCTTCTAATAAAAACCACTGTCTACTCACCAGACAGTGGTTTTTTGATTAATGACTTAGATCAAGGGTCAGTTTTCAGTTTACGTTTAGAGTGAACAGTTTTCAGTAAATGGAAAGCGTCAAAAATTCGGATTGGATTTACCGAAATCAATTTCAACAACTGCCTGCTGTTAACTGCGTACTGAAAACTGTGTACTGTCCACTCTATACTGTCTACTGCTAACTGTCCTATTGTCCAACTAATAACCTTCATCTTTTAGCAGTCAATGTATAATTCCACATACTAAAGGAGGTTTGTATGACCAAACTGACCCATGTTATCAAGCGCGATGGGAGCATCGTGCCTTTCACACCCGAACGAATTACCAACGCCATCTACCGGGCGACTGTGGCGGTAAATGGACGCGATAAAGAACGTGCCGAGGAACTTTCCCGGCAGGTCGTTGCTTTGCTTGAACAAACCGTTCCTGAGGGAGAATCGCCTACTATTGAAGCAATTCAAGACCTCGTCGAAAAAGTTTTGATCGAAAACGGACAGGCTCAGGTTGCCAAAGCTTACATCCTCTATCGCAATGAGAGAGCCCGCCAACGCGCCAAACGGGGCGATGCCGATCGCACCCCTTCCGGAAATATCCCCTGGCCCAAACTTTGGCAAACCTTGGATTGGTCTGTTGCTCATGATGTGCATACCACTAAAGAGTTAAACGCCCAAATCAAAAACGGCAAATTGCTCGATATCGTTACCGCCGCTGAAGCGGCTTATAGCGAAGACGTCGAAAACGCTGCCAATTTGATTCTCGACCGGGGCGACGAGGTCCGTGTTGTCTTTATTGCCGGTCCTTCCTCCAGCGGGAAGACCACCACAACTATCAAAGTTGGCGACCGCTTGGCAAGAAGAGGCTTCAAGTTGATTACCCTCAACATCGATCACTATTTCTATGACCTTGATGTCCACCCTAAAGACGAATTTGGTGATTACGATTTTGAAACCCCCCAGGCGCTCAACATGCCGCTGATTAACCAAAACCTGGTCGATTTGTTTGCCGGAAAAGAAGTACGCATCCCTTATTACGACTTCAAAACCGGCAAAGGCACTCCCGACCACACCCCAATGAAGCTTAATAAAAACGAAATTGTTTTGATTGACAGTTTGCATGGGCTTTCTCCGGAAATGACCGCTGACATTCCGGACCAATGGAAATTTAAGCTTTACATCGAGCCTCTCTTGCAACTTAAGCTCAATGATGGCAGCTACGCCCGCTGGACAGATATTCGGCTGATGCGCCGGATGTTGAGGGATGCTTCTCATCGCGCTTATGACCCCACACAAACCCTTTTGCATTGGAAATATGTGCGCTCTAGTGAGTTGCGCCATATTATTCCTTATGTCAACACGGTCGATACCATCGTCAACAGCGCTATGCCTTACGAATTGCCACTTTATAAAGCCAGACTGGGCTCAAATTTTGCTCGTTGGGCTGAAGAATATCGCGACAACCCCTTGCGGCAAGATGCCTGGGAGCGAGCGGATCGGGTGAACCGCATGTTCGCTGAGATCGATGCAATTGAAGATGACAGCTTCGTCCCGGAAGACTCAGTCATTCGTGAGTTTATCGGCGGCGGAATCTATAAATATTAATAGCTAACAAAAAGCTTTGGATGAGAAGGGACGAAAGTAAAAAACCGTCCCTTTTTGATTACAGTTATGGAAGGCAAGGTTGAGAAAAACTTTCCACACCGGGTGGAATAGTATTGACCGAATAATACCATCCGCAATCATCATAACAAGTCATACCGACATAGCAGCCATTACTGTCTTTGCGATATTCCGTTTCGCAGCTTAGGTTATATCCTTCCCGTGCACAATATGTCTGACGCCATTTAATATCAGATTCCGAGAATCTGGCTCTGGGCCAAATTAGCCCTGCAGTCGGTCGGGGAGTTAATGTTTGCGTTGGTGTAACTGTTGGCGTCCGGGTTTCGGTGGGGGTAAGCGTAAGCGTCACTGTGGGTGTTACGGTTGAGGTGCTGGTCGGCAGGGGGGTGAATGTCTTCATTTCAACCAAGGGGGGCGGCTTGGTTGGGCTTCCTTCAGGCCCTTTGGCAAAGGAACAAGCAGTAAGAGCAAGCAAAGCAAAAATCAAGGCAAAGTGAAATTTCTTCATTCATAATTCCTTCGTCAAAGTCCATACCATTCTACTTCAATTAACCATTAATATTCGGATAAAACTTAATTTTTGTTCGCTTAGACAAACTCCACATAAAATTCATTTATAATCACAGCATGTTTAAAGATTCAAGCAAAACAAACCGTACAACCGGAAACTATATTCTGGGGATAAACATTGACAGTGATGAAGTTTTGCTGGTCTATGGCAGCCCTTCCGGAACGGTTAGTGAGAAGTTGAGTTTCACTGCACCTAAAAACGAGATTTTTCAGACCTTCCTCTCAGAAATCAGCACCCATGTTGACCGGCTACTGATGATTACTCAGGCGCAATGGTTGCCTTTGCCGGATGTCGTTTCCGTTAGCACTTGTGGCAATTACGACGTAAAAACCGGACTGCTGACTTCCTCAGCCGATTTTCCGCTCTGGAAAAACGAAGCTTTGCGTTCACAATTACAACTCCGCCTGAATTTACCCGTCCATATTGAGCGAAAAGCCGATGCCGGACTTTTGGCAGAACTGCTCTTTGGCGATCTTTCTTCACAAGAGCAAAGCATTTATCTGTCTTTTCACCCACGAATCCGGGCTGCGCTTTTTTCAGATGGCAAGCTCTATTCGAGTGCCGGTGGTGTATCGGGTGCGCTTGGCCAAATGCAGCTTCGAAACCCAATATTTAAAGATCTAAGCGGTTTTGACAATTTAAACGATATTGCCAGTGGAGCCGGTTTGCTCAAACTGGCTAAACTTCGCCATCCCAGCCATTGGGAGGATCAGCTGACGATAGCCGAATTGATAGACTCAACCAATTCAGACGATCCCTATGCGCAGGAGGTCGTCAGCGAAGCAGCCCAATTATTCGGGGAACAGCTTCAGAGCCTGATTCATATGCTGCGCCCCAACAACCTGATAGTCGGTTACCCCTTTAACTTACTCGGCGATGCCTGGCTAAAATCGATGAGCGATGCGCTTGCCAACTCAACCGGCTTAGGCAAAAGCCAACTCCCCCAATTTAGCCTTTCTGCCCTCGCAAAACGCCAGCCCGAATTGGAAGCCCTTGCTCCGGCTGTTTATGCACTCCGTCTTTCATCATCCCACTAAAATCTCTGACATTACGCTGATGTTTTGTTGATATTTTTCCGACAATTCTTTCTTAAAGTTAAAGCATAAACAGAAAGAAAGATTTGGAGGACCAAATGGCTTACATGATTAGACGATCTCCTTACTGGAGAAATGAAGAAAACGTAGAACGGGCAATGAGAAAGTTCTTCGAAATGGA
>JAGOIM010000063.1 GCA_017995665.1 Anaerolineaceae bacterium
CAGTTTGAATGAGCAGCTCTTCCAAATCGGGCAAATCGTGACCGCTGACCAAAATGCCGGGTCCGGGAACGACACCCAAATTGACCTGAGTCGGCTCCGGATGCCCAAAGCGACCGGTATTGGAGGCATCCAAAAATGCCATCGCCTTCACGCCATATTCACCAGTTTTTTGCACCATTGCAAGCAATTCGGTCTTTCCCAATTCGTCATTGGTGGTGGCTTCAAGTGCTTCCATCATGAAAGCCAAAATGCTTTCATCGCGACCGCCCACTACATAAGCATGGTCAACGTAAGCAGCCATCCCTTTCAAGCCATAAATGATCAATTCGCGCAAAGAGCGAACGTCCGGGTCAAGATCCGGATTGCTCATCACGCCAATAGTTTGTGCTTTAGCAAGCAAAGTTTCGGGTTCATAATTTTCAGGATGCCAGCCGGCCCAATCGGGACCGCTGCCGGAACAATTATTGCCATGGAATTCATTGCAGCGTGCTTGTGCCCGTTGGCGCAAATTGTCACGCAGTTCGATCGCTTTTTTGATCAGCTCGACAAAACGATCGGGGTCGAAATTAGCATTGGTAATCGTCGAGAAAAGTGCCTGTGCAATGAAGAGATCGGTAGCGTCATCGCTGACACCCATATTGCGACCGCGATTGCCCCAAAACGAAATCCCCTTCAGCAAATAGATTAATAAATCTTGCAAACAAGCCACTTCAGCCGGCTTTCCGCACATACCTTTCTTTGCATTGCAACCCTGGTTGCGCATTGTTTCCTGGCATTGATAACAAAACATTTCAGCCATAATGACTCCTTTTAAATTTACAAATGGTGATGGCATAATTTTACTCGAAAATCCAAAATCGAAGATGAGCAAGAAGTCAAAAGATGGGAAAACGATTAGCAGGCGAACCTCTTTTCAAGTTTGGCAAAATAGCCTTACAAAGTGGGATGAAAATTTTCTTTTATCGTTGGAGTTAGACGCTTGGATTTGGTTCTTCTTCTTTTAATTTTTTAAAGCAAACTAACGATAATTTGGGGGCGTCACAAAAATCGGACAGAAAATTGAAAGATGTTAAATCTTGCTTTCCTGCTATCTGTTTCCCGTTTCCTACCCTCTGTTCCTTTTTTCACTATATACACCACTTGACATTCCTCCCCAAAGTGTTACACTATAGTTAAGTTATTAACGCGCGTTAGCACCTAAGGACGAGGAGATAATGTCGAAAAGAGTTACAAGTCAGGATGTCGCCGATTTGGCCGGGGTTTCCCGCACCACGGTGTCATTCGTCTTGAATAAAAACCCCCACTTTACCATTCGCGAAGACACTGCCGAAAAAGTTCGTGCAGCCGCCCGGGAACTGGGTTATTATCCCAATGCCTCTGCCCGCGCTTTAGCTTCCAACCAGACCAAAACCATCGGTCTCATCATTCCCCGGGCTGCCCAATATATTTCAACCGACCCCTTCTTACCCCAAATTCTTGGCGGGCTCTTGGAAGTTCTCAAAGTAAATAAACAAGGGCTCTTACTCGAGGCAGTCAATCACGACCAGCAGCTCGACACCTATCTCGAACTCACCCGGGCACATCACATTGACGGCATCATCGTTATGACGCCACGTCTGGATGATCAGGGCATCCGTGCCTTGGTTGAAGCAGACATTCCGGTCGTTTTGATGGCGTCCATCCCCGGCACCTCTTTGCATTCCGTTGATATCGACAATACTCAGGCGGCTGAGATGGCAGTCAACCATTTGATTGAACTTGGCCACACAAAAATAGCTTTTGTCACCAATGGACCCCTGCCCTACACTTCAGCCAGCCAGCGACTAGCCGGTTATCAGCAAGCTCTGCAAAAGGCTTCTATCAAGTATGATGAGCGTTTGGTTCGTGAGGCAGATTTTGACACACACAGCGGCTACCTCGCCATGAAATCCTTGCTCGATTCTGGCCAAGAATTCAGCGCGGTTTTCGTCGCCAGTGACAACGTTGCCATGGGTGCTTATTCGGCAATTCACGAAGCCGGGCTCTCAATTCCTGAAGATATCTCCGTGATTGGTTTTGACGATATCCCCCAATCGGCATATATTTCCCCGGCACTCACCACAATCCACATCCCCGCCTATGAAATCGCGCAAAATTCATATCATTTGCTGATGCGATTGTTGAAACGCGATTTTCCGGAGAAGAAAGAAGTTACGCTATTGACCAAACTGGTCATCCGCCAGTCAACGCGCACTTTAAAAAGGTAATTAAGGTTGCATTTTGGCCTTTTACAAACATTACTATTGAAATTGTTTCTATTGTACTGAAAGGAGTAAAAGATGAAACAAAAAAAATCTATTTGGAATCTACTGGCAGTTTTGCTGGTTGCTTCCCTCGCCCTCGCCGCTTGTTCTTCTGAACCTGCAGCCCCCACTGTCCCCGAAACTAACGGAGAAGTAGCTCCTGTTGGTGATATCGATTGCACCGGCGTAACAGCCGGAGACAGCGTTTCTATGCTCTACCAATGGTCGGGCGAAGAAGAAGCCAAATTGACCGCCATTCTTGATCCCTGGGTTCAGGCTTGTGGCGCTGTTGTCAATCCCGAATCTTCCCGCGACCAGGCTCTGCTGGATACCCGCGTTCAAGCCGGTACCCCACCTGACATCGCCTTCTGGCAAACCACTCAACTGACCCAATACAAAGACGAACTGGTCGACTTAGACACACTTGGTGCTAATTCTGCCAACTATGCCGGTTATTGGGGCGACCTCGGTACCGTTGACGGCAAATGGCTTGGCTTACCGGTCAAAGCTGACGTCAAAACCCTAATTTGGTACAGCCCTGCCGCTTTTGAAGCTGCCGGCTACACCGTTCCCACAACCTGGGATGAACTCGACGCTTTGGTTGAACAAATGGCTGCTGACGGCAACGTTGCCTGGTCATTAGGTATGGAATCCGGCGATGCAACCGGCTGGACCGGCACCGACTTCGTTCAAGACATTCTCCTGGTCAAACAAGGCCCCGATTATGTTTCCAAGCTTATCTCCGGCGAAATTCCTTATAGCGATGCCGGCGTACAAGAAGCCTACGAAATCTACGGAAAATGGGCTAAGGATGCAACATATACCGTTGCCGGTGCTGAAGGCACACTTTCAACCGGTTTCAACGACGCTATTTTGAAAGTCTTCTCTGACGTACCCGAAGCCTACATGGTGAAACAATCCGGTTTTGCCAGCGGCACAATTTTGGGCACCTATCCCGACAAAGTCTATGGCGTCGACTATGACTTCTTCGGCGTCCCCGGTGCTCAAGGTTTGCAGGGCGGTTCAGACTGGTTGATGGCTTTCAATGACACTCCTGTAGTTCGTTCCCTGGTCAAATATTTATCTTCTGACAAAGGCGGCGAAATGTGGGCTTCTGTCGGTTTTGACTTGACACCGAATGCCAAAGGCAACGCCTCTTACACCAGCGAAGAATCGATGAAGAAAGCCGAATTGCTTTCCTCCGCATCTGGTTTCACACCCGACATTGGCGATTCCATCCCCGGTGGCTTTGGCAGTGCCGAATTTAGTGGCATTTCAGACTTTGTGAACGGCAGCGATTTGATGACTGTTTTGAATACCATTGCAGCCGCACAAACTGATGCATTGAAATAAGTTTTTTCCAAAAGGCGCTGGGAAACCAGCGCCTTTTCTTACCTGTTTTACGGAGGTGAAATGTCAACCGCAACAAAATCACCCACACCAACCGTAATGAGGCAGGGAAAAGTTGTTCCCTGGCTTTATTTACTCCCCGCTTTAATTGTCATGACGGTTTTTATTCTCTATCCATTAGTCAATACGGTTGGATTAAGTTTTAGTAATAAAGATGGTACCGCTTCAGCAGCAACGACCTGTACAGAAGGTCAGCCCTGTTGGGGCGTTTTTGAAAATTATCGTTATGCCCTGACCGCCGAGCTGGACATGAAAGATGCCAAAAGCACCTGGTCAAGTTTTTGGGTTTCTTCCTACGGCAATATGATTAAATGGCTTCTTGTGATGGTTACCGGCACGGTAGGAATTGGTTTGATTTTCGCAGTTTTGGTAGACCGCATCAAGCAAGAAGCTCTGGCAAAGTCGATTATTTTCATGCCTATGGCAATCTCTTTCGTCGGCGCTGGTGTTATCTGGAAGTTTGTTTACAATTATGGCACCTCACAAGTGCAAACCGGTCTTTTAAATGCAATCGTTACATCCTTAGGCTTTCAACCTGTCGCCTGGCTCAGCAAGATTCCACTCAACACCCTAATGTTGATTATTGTCGGCATCTGGATGTGGACCGGTTTTTGTATGACTTTGCTCTCTTCGGCGATTAAATCAATTCCCGAAGAAATCATTGAAGCCGCCCGAATGGATGGCGCAAAGAATTTTGATATTTTTACTCGCGTTCAAGTTCCGATTATCGCCCCCACAATTGTCGTCGTGATTACCACCATGGTCATTAATGTTATGAAACTCTTCGACATCGTTTATGTGATGACCGGTGGTAATTTTGGAACCAACGTCATCGCCACGCGCATGTATACTGAAATGTACACCAACTCCCAATATGGACGCGGAACGGCGATTGCGGTTATTTTGGTTTTGTTTATCCTTCCCTTTATCGTCATAAACATCCAACGCTTTAGGAAACAGGAGGCAGAGAGATGAACATCACAGGCACAATTCACCCCGCTGCCCAAAAAAAATCCGTTCATGGACCCAAACTGCGCAATATCGGGACATCAATTGGAATTATCATCATCCTGATCATCTGGTTGGTGCCAACCGTTGGCTTGTTGGTTACTTCTTTTAGACCGCTTGCCTTGATTAACACTACCGGTTGGTGGACCGCATTGGATGTAAATAACGGACCTGCCTCAAGCCAAAACCTTGACCCTGACGCTACTTATGTCGAAAAACTCCAAACACGCTTTACAATTGACAACTATGTCGATGCCTTGACGGGCTATCGCGGAACGGGCACTTATCGTCAAGCTTGTGCCAGCGGAACCAAGCCTCTCGGCATGAATTGCGACCTATCAGACTTGCTCAACCCTCGTGGCATGGGGCGCGCTTTCGTCAACAGCATCATTGTGACGATTCCGTCAACAATTTTGCCGATTATCATCGGGCTTTTTGCTGCCTATGCCTTCGCTTGGATGGATTTCAAGGGAAGATATGTCATTTTTGCCCTTCTGGTCGGTTTGCAGGTTGTCCCAATTCAAATGACGCTCGTTCCGGTTTTGCGCATGTTCGCCGGGATGGGTATCAATGGCACCTTTCCTGCGGTTTGGCTTTTCCATACCGGATTTGGCTTACCCTATGCAATTTATATGCTTCGCAATTCGATGAGCAGCCTGCCTAAAGAATTGTTTGAATCGGCTTATTTGGATGGCGCCGGACATTGGCAAATTTTCACGAAAATCGTTTTGCCCCTGACTACTCCGGCAATCGCATCCCTGGCAATTTTCCAATTCCTTTGGGTTTGGAACGATTTGTTGGTTTCTTTGGTCTTCCTCGGAGGTCAAAAACCAGTGATGACCTATCAAATCAGCAATATGGTAACCTCACTCGGAGCCGGCTGGCATCTCTTGACCGCTGCGGCTTTCCTATCGATGTTATTGCCCATGATTGTCTTCTTTGCGCTCCAGAAATATTTCGTCAGAGGTATGATGTCCGGAGCTGTGAAAGGTTAAACTTAAAGCTCGAAGCAAGAGCACGAACAATTAAACGTTAATAATCAAGCCCCCTCATCATCACAAAAGCCAGTTCTAAGGCGATTGCGAAAGGGGGCTTGCTAACCACAAAATATAATTGTCCCTTAGAATGAAAGGTGACCGAAAACATGACCGACATAACACCCTGGTACAAAGATGCTATTTTCATTGAACTCAACACACGCGCATTTAAGGATTCTGATGGCGATGGTTGGGGCGACCTGCCCGGCTTAACCAGCAAGCTGGACTACCTGAAAGCACTGGGCGTCGATGCAATTTGGCTTCTGCCGATTATGCCTTCGCCTCTACGTGATGACGGTTATGACGTGAGCGACTTTTGCAACATTTTCCCCGCCTATGGCACAATGGATGACTTCAAAACGCTCATGAACGAAGCCCATAAACGTGAATTAAAAATTATTGTCGAAATCATTCCCAATCACACTTCAGATCAGCATCCTTGGTTCCAGGCATCACGAGATCCAAACCACCCCGAACACCAAAAGTATCGCGATTTTTACGTTTGGTCTGACACCGACAAAAAATACGAGGATGCCCGGATTATCTTTTTGGATACCGAAAAATCAAATTGGGCTTTTGACGAAAAACGTGGTCAATATTTTTGGCATCGCTTCTTTTCCAGTCAACCGGATTTAAATTATGACAATTCTGAGGTTCAGCAAGCCATGTTGGACACCGTCAAATTTTGGATTGATGCCGGAGCGGATGGCTTGCGAATCGATGCCCCGCCTTATCTGTTCGAACGCGAAGGCACCAACTGCGAAAACCTGCCCGAAACCCACCAGTTTTTGAAGCGAATGCGCAAATTTGTAGACGAATACAAAGCTGACACGCTCTTGGTTTCGGAAGCCAATCAATGGCCGGAGGATGTCATTGAATATTTTGGCAATGGCGACGAAATGCATATGAATTTCCACTTTCCCCTCATGCCCCGCCTTTTTATGGCACTGGCAAAGGGCGACCGCAGCCCGATTGAAGAAATTTTGGCTCGCACTCCTGCCTTACCCGAAGGCTGCCAGTGGGGATCTTTCTTGCGCTGCCACGACGAGCTTACCCTCGAAATGGTTACCGAAGAGGAGAGACAATGGATGTGGGAAACTTATGCACCAAATAAAGCTATGCGCATCAATCTTGGCATTCGACGCCGTTTGGCACCCCTCATGGAGAATGACAGCCGCAAAATTCTGTTAATGCACTCAATGCTGCTGACGATGATTGGTTCACCCTTTCTTTATTATGGCGATGAAATTGGCATGGGCGACAACATCGCGCTCCTTGACCGGAATGGTGTGCGCACGCCAATGCAATGGGACAATTCCCCCAATGCTGGTTTTTCTGAGGCTTCTGCCGACAAACTTTACGCCCCGCTCATCGACGATCCGGTTTATGGCTACACGAAGATAAATGTTGCCGCCCAGGAAGCCGACCCTGCTTCGTTGTTAAACCGAATTCGCCATCTAATTGCCGTCCGCAAGCAACATCCCCTCTTGGGACGAGGCGACTTTGAATGGAAATCGTTCAGCTTTGAAACCAAAGCTGTGGCATCTTATCAACGAAAGTATGAAGGTAAACGAATTGTTGTTTTGAACAATTTGCGCGACACCCCGGTAAGCGGTTGGATTCCGGAAACTGCCGATAAATTTGTTGACATCTTGACCGGAAACGTCATCCACCCCGGAGATTACACCCTCCCACCTTACGGCTTCATCTGGATTAATCCGATTGAGCAGTAAACCATTGTATAATTAATTGATCAAGTCTAAGAAATCCAAAATAATTGCAGAATCCTTGAAAGGACTATTAAGAATGGATAAAATTGACGAACTTTTTAAAATGATGGTTGAGCTGGATAATTCAAATTCAACCCAACTACTGGCTTTGATTGGGTTCATAAACGGGTTGTTGAACGACCCAACCGTTGATCCAGGTTCTCAAGCTTTTTTAACTTCATTACGAACAAATCTTTGGCTTGACTTGTGGAAAGTGAATAAAGAGTATAAAATTCTCGAAAGTGCGATAAATCAAATCCAGAAATCGCTTGAAAAACAAGTGCTTTCTCCCCAGGATATTCATGCGATAGGGAGAGTCTTCTACATTTTTCTTTCCATACACAATGTTTCAAAGGATAGCAATATACTCAACGGTGCAATCTATTGGGGGAAGATGTTTTCTTCTTTCGCCGATCAGGATTTCCCATATTACACCGATAGTCTCTGCGAACTGGCAGATCGGCTTGGAGATCGTTATCAGCTCAGCAGGAATGAGCAAGATCTGAATGAAAGCATCACATTCTATGAACAAGCGATAGCTTTTACCTCAGAGGAAGATGTGATTCGCCCAA
>JAGOIM010000064.1 GCA_017995665.1 Anaerolineaceae bacterium
CCGCTCAAATTTCCAATGTTTCGGATGATGGTCGTATAACCTTTCATCAATTTTAAAGGTGATCGCAAGTCGTTACTGATCTTGGTGACAAACTCGTCCTTCTCTTTATTAGCTTGATTTATCCAGTTGTAATCTTTCAGGTAAATAATGCTTCCGCTGTCATTATCTTCAAGTTTAACCGGATAAATATCAACGCTATAATTCCGTTCGTTCGTCAGACTAATTGTTTTTTCCCTTCCCTTAACGGCTTTGCTGCTTTGGGTCAGTACAAGCAGTTTCGATTGAGCAAGTTGTTTACCCTCGTCTGTTTCCTCAATAAAACCTTCACACCCCTCAAGGATATCCTGGCTGGCTAAATTCTGATAAATCACCATCCTATTCGAGTCAACCACAAGAATCGGGTCAGGAAAAGAATTAAGCACTTCGTTTAACCAATTTTTTTCGGTTTGAACCTGTCTGATTTGTTCTTTGGTCTTCAAAGTTGCCGAAGCACGCCAGGCAAGTTCTTTGTAAAGATTGAGCTCTTCATCACTGATCCAATGGTTTTCCTCAAAACCCACCCAGAGAATGCCCTCAGTTTTACTTCCATTGCTCAATTTCAAAGCGATTATCGCCTGGGGATAAGGCGTTCCGGGTGTAAGACCAAAAAGTTGGTCCATTTTGATATTACTCAGAACCAATTGCTCTTCATCACCTATTTTTTTCAAAATCAGGTGATCTAAATAAGCATAATTACGAGTCTGCTCGCCCTGCCCGCTACGTAAACGCATTTCAGGTTCGCGATTAATTGATGACTCTTCTACAAGAACGATTCGGGCCGAACTGGCTTCGTTCGTAAGTGCCGCTCGCAATATTGAAGACATCACCAAATCGTAACCTTCACGGGAATAATGCGTTGGGTCAAGCGAGAGCAATCGCTTCTGGGTGTCATTGCGCAAACGCAGGTATTGTCGTAGTTTCTCGATGGCATCCAGGATCGCTTTTTCGTCCTCAGTCTTTACTGAAAGCGGAAATTCTTCTTCAAAACTACCCGCAGCCATTTGATTAATTTGCTCGATAGCTGTTTCGAAAATATTGATAGTCGCCTGGGCTTTCAGAAATTCCTTTGGCTTCCATTCCTCTGGCAGGTAATAAACAATTAAGGCGAGAATAAGTGCTGATAAGACAACTTCAGGCAAATGACAAACCCAAAGTAAAATCGCCTGGACCAAGATCGCGATGACATCCCTCAAGCCATACACAAAAGCCAGATTGAATTGCCATAACATCCAAAAAACCAGGCTGAGCATCGCGCTCTCAAGCAATTTACTGACACCAACCCGCCAATTAGTTGTATTTTGTGGCGCTTCATTGAGCAAAAATGTAAACGTCAGGCTCATCGCAGGATAAAATAACAGAACAGACAAATCCTGTCCAAAAATAAACATCTGCCCTAAGCCTGTCAAAACCGCCAAGCCGAGACTGGCCAGAGGTCCAACCATACCAACCGCCAAAACGATGGGCACAAGGCTCATAAATGGAACAAACGGTGTATATGATGTTCCACTAAAACCCAATACCATCCCGTCGAAAAGATATGCCTTAGCGAAAAGAAAAGCTATGCCTAGTAAAAACAGAATGTAAAGCCAGCGATTCGTAAAAATATTTTTTTGTTTTTTTAGATCAATTTGCTTTAAGCCAATTAACACCATAACAATCAGATAAATTACGGGAAAAATCAGCGATGACAGTCTAAATGCTTGCGATTGAAAGCCCGCATTCTCAATTAAATTCAAAACTTTCTCTGCACCATCAGCCATAATCAAATTATAGCATGACAGCCGACTGCCAAGATGGAATTTATAAATTTTAGAAGGGGGATTATTTGATTCTTGCCCTCACAAATTAAACACCCAATGTCGGACAGGCCTTGTGTCTGTCCGCCGGCGCAATTGATAAAACGATCCTTCATGCTTGGAGAAGCTCTTAACTGCTAATCTAATTGATTTCCAAACGCTGGCGGCCGGAATCACACCACCCGCTTCGCATCGGGTGCTATAGAGCCCCGTCCGTACGGTGACAGTTGTGATTAGATAAGCTCTCTCTAGAGAAAAAAGCCCCTCACATTGCTGCAAGGGGCTTAGTTCTAATTCAAAAGGAAACTATTAATTTCCTCGATCTATATACGGCAAATAGATATCAAAACTATTCACCGGAGTATCATCCTGAACACAAGTCTGGAAGTTGACATCATCAATATACCAACCTTCAGCAGCTCCTCCGTTGCTCGAACCGAGTCTAAAGCGGAATTGAACGGTTTTGCCCATGAAAGGTTTCAAATCAACCACCGTGCGAATCCAGTCTTCCGTACTGCCACACCAGGCATTTTTGCCAACCAATGGGTTGTAGCTTCCGGTTTTCACCACTCCGTTATAAGGATTGGTGAGCAAATAAGGTTTGGCAACCTGATTCCAGGTCTTCCCACCATCAAGAGTTGCTTCCAAAATTGCGCCGTCGTTACAATCTTTGTCACTGTCAAAAGTCCAATAGTGCCAGAAAATTAACGATACCGGTTCCGTCGTTTGAGGAACCTTGAATTCAGGCGAAATCAAGCGTTGGTCAGAAATTGTCGCAGGAATCGTGCCCAAAACAGATTGCGGATTCGAAAAAGCCCGCACCGTCGTAATGTCAAATTTAATTGTCGTGCTGGAGGACCCGTCAGTTGTCCATTCATCTAAGCCGCCATTAAAATCGGTGAAATAGAGGCTTTCTTTGCGGGTTCCTTCCGCACAATCACCGGGTCCCGGTTTGGTTCGGAATGTGAAAACTTGAGCGCTTTCAACACTGCCACAAATGTTCTCAGCCGCAACTCTCCAGTAAAACTGGCTGTCAGAAATCAGATTGTTTGCCAGGGTGAAAGAGGTCCCGCTAATTCCGGATCGGTCAACAACCAATTGATTAAAGTTTTCATCGAGAGCAACCTGTAGATGATAGGTTTCAGCATCACCAACTGAATTCCAACTAAAGGTAGTTAGTTGGGGAACATCGCGAGCATTATCTGCTGGGGATTTCAAGGTCGGTCCATTGCTAATCGGTTTGAAAATATTTAACTCAACCTCTGCCGTTTCAACCAATTCACCGGAAGTTCCTGTAATCGTCAAAGTCTGAACGCCGGTTGCTGCACTGCCATCGCCAAGCATCGTAGCGCTCGTGGAACCGGGAGGAGTAAGCGGATTCTTGGCAAAAGTTGTTGTGTATCCTTCTAACGGTGATCCACTCAAAGTAACCGGGCTGGCAAATTCGTTAATCGAGCGTAGGTTAATTGTTGCTATGTTTTCTCCAACATTACAAGTCTTCAATTGTTCTGGCTCAACTGTAATTCGAAAACCGGGGAATTTTGGTCCCATAATGATTTCGAGGGAAGGGTCTCCAAAAATATGATAAGTCTCACGGTAATAATTAGCACGACTACCGGTAACATAAGTTAAACCATACTTCAATATGGAAGATATACTCGGAATTTCTTCCAATGTCTCATCCTCGTAAAGATGGTCAAAAATTGCCTTTTCCAAAGCTTCATCTTCAGGCCAATAGGTGCTGTCGCTGGAGCCCAGGAAAACCTGTGCCCCTTTGTTCGCAGTAATCACCCAGGTATCGCTAAATGCTTCTTGCGTATTAAAATCAGCAGTGATACAGGCATGAGAGGCAACATAGGGAATCACATTGCCGGTCATATTGCGGATGTTATCCTGCGTCACCCGAGGAGCATCCCAAAAAGTTTCTGCCCCGTGACCGGAATAAATAAGCATGGCGCGGCCGTCATTCATTGCATTAACCGCATGTGCTCCGGTACCGCCATAGGTTATCGCATATACCTTGTCGCCACCGGGTTGGGGGTTTTCCGGGAAGATACCGGTGTAACCGTGCGGCAGGGTGTAATTATCAATCACATAGTTATGAGTGCGCTCAGCAGTATCGTAAAAGTTGGAATCGTTCGAAGCTAAAAATGCAGCTTTTTTAACCCAGTCTTCGTCTCCGCCAAGTTCATCATAGGCGAGATACTTATTAACCATCGCAGTCAAATGCTCATTGGTTCGAACAGGAAAACGGCCGTAGAAGATATCGGCATCGTATTCAGTCTCGCTGTCCATGGTAAAGTAATGCAAATCGGTGCGATAAGGACTGCCTGTTTTCATCACATAGTTTGTGATGCTGCCGGCTGGGTCACCGCCCACATAATCTCCAACCAAAATGACATACGTCGGAGGGGTGCTTCCCTGATATTGACTCTTAATATAATTTTTGATGGCAGTCGTGTTGTTGCCACCAACTGTAGTTATGTTCGCAACCGAAACGGTGAAACCCTGAGCCTGTTTCAAAGCAACAAAGGGTGCCAGGCCCGCTTCCCATTGATCGGCAGTAACAATCAAAATCCGTTCCGCTTCATTTGGGACAGCAAGCGGAAGTCCCTGATTGTAATTTAATACAACATTCTTCAAGCTGTTGTTGAAAGCATCAGAATTGAGACGGTCAGCTTCGGCATAAGTCAAAGCCATATCACTCCCGGCTAAATTTAGCCGGAAACTCAAATCGGATATTGTTTCCATTTCGCCCAAAACTGCGTTATAACGAACAGGACGGATCTCAACGGTCAAAATTCTGTGTCCGCGGGTAATCGAATCGTTCACAATAGCAACATTCTCAGCAGGATAAAAACTGTTTCCGTAAAACTGAGGATCTGCCATCACAACCGGTTCCGAATCGCTACATTTTGAGGGTGAAGGTTGAACAGCTGCAATTTGTCCCTCGAAACCGAGCGCTTCAAGCTTAACATTTTGAGTTTGTGCTGCCAATATCTCGACACTAACTTCAGCTCCTAAGGGAACTTCAATCATTTGGCGAAGCACAGGCAGAGCAGGTGCACCGATTTCGGTCGTCTCGAGGTATTCTTCGCTTTCGAAGCCCAAAACGTTTTGACCGCCAAGAACGGTGTTGCCAAAATTTACTCCGGGCATGATTGCCTGAACATCAATCGCTTCACCGGAAGCGGAGAGAATCTGGACTTCGGGAGTGGCATCGGGCTTTTCGCCAAAAGCGAACCATTGACCGCCCCCCTCTTGGGCAAGCGCGGGACTCACCGAAGCGCCAATCATGATAAATACTGCTAACAGACAAATAGCACTAACAAATGGATGGAAATGTTTTCTACGGGTTTGCATTAAGCCTCCAGAGATTTATGGTGTCGGTCTGACACCCAGCAAATTTTACCGCGTTTTCAAATTTGCGAAGTCATTTTCACAAAATTTGATATTCTCCAGCGACAATGTCACCCCTCGCTTCGCATCGGGGACTTATTCTTTGTATTATTTTATTTTTGTACGGACAGAGCTCGTCTCTGTCCGTCAATATTTTGATCCAATGAGCCTCTCGGACGGAGATACACCCCTCGCTTCGCATCGGGGACTTATTCTTTGTATTATTTTATATTTGTACGGACAGGGCTCGTCTCTGTCCGCCAATACTTTGATCCGATGAGCCTCTCGGACGGAGATACACCCCTCGCTTCTCATCGGGGACTTATTCTTTGTATTATTTTATTTTTGTACGGACAGAGCTCGTCTCTGTCCGTCAATATTTTGATCCAATGAGCCTCTCGGGCAGAATTTTCTTTTCCCAGATCCCCCGCTCCCCGTTTCCCGCTCCCGGCTCCCAGTTTATGATAAACTTGTGCCCATGCTCGCTCACGTCTTTTCTTGCGCTGTTGTTGGCCTTGATGGTGTCCTCATAGACATCGAGGTCGATTATGGGCAAGGTTTGCCGGGGCGTATCGCAACCGTTGGCTTACCCGACGAAGCCGTCAAAGAGAGCAAAGAACGGGTATTTTCCGCCATCAAAAACGCTTCGCTCGTTTTTCCTCGACAACCTCTGACAATCAACCTTGCCCCCGCTTCAGTTCGTAAAGAAGGTCCTTTTTTCGATCTTCCCATAGCAATTGGTGTCCTGATTACCAGCGACCAAATTGAAGCCGAAGCCATCGAAAACTCCTTAATCCTCGGTGAACTTTCTTTGGATGGGACGGTCCGGCATGTACGTGGGGTTTTGGCAGCCGCCGCCCTGGCTCGTTCGGAAGGCTACAACAAACTTTACGTACCAGCCCAGGATGCAGCCGAAGCTTCTCTGATTCCCGAAATCGAAGTCTACCCGGTTAAAACGCTCTACCAACTCTGGCAACACCTCAACGGCGTTGAGTTGATCGAGCCTTTCAAAGCTGGCGACCTGACCGCTCCCGAATTTGAAATGCCCTACACCGATTTCAGCGAAATCAAAGGGCAGGAACACATCAAGCGCGCCCTCGAAATCGCCGCAGCCGGTGGACACAACCTCCTGATGACCGGCTCTCCCGGTGCCGGCAAAACACTCCTCGCTCGGGCAATGACCTCAATTTTGCCTTCGATGAGCCTCGATGAATCCCTCGAAGTAACCCGCATTTACTCCATCAGCGATCAATTGGCAGCCGGAACGCCCCTCATTCGTCAACGCCCCTTTCGTGCCCCCCACCACACCATCAGCCATGCCGGCTTAGTCGGCGGTGGGCATATTCCGCGCCCGGGTGAAATTTCACTTGCCCATCGTGGCGTTCTATTCCTCGACGAATTACCCGAATTTGGCAAACGCATTCTTGAAGTTTTACGCCAGCCGGTTGAAGATAAAGTCGTAACCATCAGCCGTGCTCAGGGCGCTTTCACCTTCCCTGCCAACTTTATGCTCGTCGGTGCAATGAACCCCTGCCCATGCGGTTATTTTGGCGATAACATGCGCCAATGCACCTGCCCGCCTGCCGCAATCAGCAACTATCAAAAACGCATCTCCGGACCGCTTTTAGACCGAATAGACATCCATTTGCAAGTTCCCCGCGTCGATTATCACAAACTCAGCGAACAACGCACCGGAGAAAGTTCGGAAACCATTCGAGCCAGAGTCGAAGCCGCCCGTCAGATTCAGATCAAGCGTTTTGAGGGCACAAAATTAGTCAGCAACGCCGATATGACCCCAAAAGAAATCCGGGTCTATTGCCAATTGGACCCCTCCGGCGAAGCCCTGATGCGAACGGCAATGCGCCAATTGCGCCTGACCGCCCGCGGTTACCATCGTGTCCTGAAACTCGCCAGAACCATCGCAGACAGCGCCGGAGAACCGAGTATCAAAAGCGAACACCTCGCCGAAGCCCTCCAATACCGCCAGATTGAAGACAATTAACGCAGCAAACCCGCTCTAATCCCGGCTTACGTCTTCATAATCAAAAATTGCCCCCCATAACCCGGGTATACGTGTATAATCATCTAAATCACCCAAAAAGGGGAGAAACCATGGCAGAAATCAACACAAACACCAATCAACGAAACGAACTCCATCGGGCAATTTGGAACATTGCCAACGACCTCCGCGGTGCGGTTGACGGATGGGATTTCAAACAATATGTTCTCGGAATGCTTTTTTACCGCTATATTTCCGAAAACCTCAGCGATTACGTCAACGAAACCCAACAAAAAGCTGGTTTCAAAGATTTCTCATATGCCAGTCAAACCGATGCCTACGCCGAAAACGCTCGTCAGCAAATGGTTAAAACCAAAGGTTTCTTCATTCTCCCCAGCGAACTCTTTGAAAACGTTCGCCGCAATGCCCCGACCGACCCAAACCTCAACACCACCCTCTATAACGTTTTCAAAAACATTGAAACCTCAAGCATAGGCTCTGAGTCCGAACAAAACTTCAAAGGACTCTTCGAAGATATGGACGTCAACAGCAACAAACTCGGCAACGGCGTCCTTGAACGCAACAAACGCCTGGTCAACCTGATGAACGGCATCGGCGAGATGAAATTGGGTACCTACAAAGAAAATCATATCGATGCCTTTGGTGATGCCTATGAATTCCTCATGACCATGTAC
>JAGOIM010000065.1 GCA_017995665.1 Anaerolineaceae bacterium
TCTGTGGCTTCTCCCAACCGCGAAACCGAAGCGATGCTTGATGGCACCGACGCAGTCAGCGACTGGCCTATTTTGAACGCTTTGCTCAATACGGCAAACGGCGCAACCTGGGTCAGCTTCCATCATGGCGGCGGTGTCGGGATTGGCTATAGCCAGCATGCCGGTCAGGTAATCGTTGCCGATGGAACGCCTGAAGCGGCACTTCGTCTGAAGCGCGTCCTGGTTGGCGACCCTGGTATGGGCGTTATCCGTCATGTTGATGCCGGTTATCCTGAAGCAATCTCCTTCGCAAAGGCACACGGGGTAAAAATCCCGATGATGCCCAAGGAATAATAAACAAATGAAATCCAGGCGGTTTGGTTTTTTCTTCCTCACGATTCTGCTCGGAATTGTCGCGGGTTTGGCTTTTGGTTGGCTGGCAATGCCACCCAAAGCCGCCCAAAACGCCGATATGGAACGCTTGAGGGTGGATTACCAAACCGACCTGGTTTTGATGTTGGCCGAATCTTTTCAAAAAGAAGCGGACAGCCTCTTTACATTGAACGAATTGGCAAAAATTAGCAGCGAAGACCCGCTGACTTTTATCGGAAACAGCCTTGTCTATGCTCAAAAAGTGGGCTATCCGCAAGAGGATCTGAACTTAATCATCAACCTCTTAACCCAAATTGACCCCCAAATTTATCAAAACTGGAAGCTGCAAAATGGAAGAAACTAAAGCGAATAGCAATTGGTATTTGCTGACCGGTTTAATTTTCGGTTTGCTGCTTGGCTTGGTTTTTTCGACTTTGGTTTTTCCGGCTGAAAATGCCCAGGCTTTACCGAATGAACTTAACGATGCCGCAAAAGCCGAATATCGTACGATGATTGCGACTGCTTACGTTGCTAATCAAGACCTTGACCGCGCTTTGAGCCGTCTGGAATTGCTCAAAGATCCCGACCCACTCGTCGCCCTCACTGCCCAGGCACAAAATATGTTGGCAAATGGCGATTCTGAGCATGCTGCCAAAGCCTTGGCAGAGCTGGCAAGCCAACTGAGCCAGTCCTTAACCCCACCAAATCCTTAGGGGAAGACCCGCCTTTTAGTAGGTCGGAATGCACCTCTTTTGTGCACTCCGACATTTCATATTCGGAAATCTACGGAGAGTGTCGAAGTCGGCAAAAAAGGCGGTCCCCGTTCACTGCGTTCCGGCACTTCGTCCGATCTACGGGTATTATCCCCTAACGAAGGGGTTATTGTTTTTTTCGTGGGCGACGGTGGTGAAATCCATATGCCCCGGGAGCAAAACCGTCTCATCAGGCAAGCTGTAAATCTGTTCGCGGATGTTTTTCAAGAGCAAGTTGTGATCGCTGCCTTCGAAATCAGTTCTGCCAATACTTTCCTTAAATATCGCATCGCCGACAATTGCAACTCCCAAAGAAGGAACGTAAAACATGACCGAACCGGGGTTATGCCCGGATACATCACGCACTTCAACTACTTTTTCTTCACTCTCCGGATTCAAAGCAAGCCACATTCCGGCTTTCAGCGGAATATCCACCCGCGGCACTTCGTCAACCGAAACGCCAAAGCTGTGCGAAGGAGGGTTTGCTTTTGACCATTCAAAGCTCTCAAGCGACATCGCAATCGGAATCGGGGATTCAAAAGCTTCACTAAGCGCTTTCACACCGGCAATATGGTCAAAATGACCATGAGTTACCCAAATTTGGCGCAAGTTCCATCCCTTTGAGCGGATGTAATCAAGCTGAGCCTGGGGAGAAAAGCCCGGGTCGATGATTACACAGTCCTTTGTCTCTTCATCCACCAGAAAATAAACATTATTCCCCATCGAACCAATCGTCAGACTATCCCAATTAAGTTTCATCTTATCCTCTAAAAAAACCGAGCAATTCCAAATAGCGCGAGATGGTCATCACTTCCCGAGGCAATGTGCTCAAACTAAGCAAGCCTTCCGAAGTAACCACAACATCGTCCTCAATCCTCACTCCGCCAATTTCAGGATGATAGATACCGGGTTCGATAGTGAAAACCATGCCTTCTTTCAGAATTTGAGGGTTCCCTGCGAAGATAAAAGGCGCTTCGTGGGCTTCCATCCCCAAACCGTGTCCGGTTCGATGAGTGAAATAGACTCCGTAGCCACTTTCTTCTATTTCGTCCCGGGCGATTTTGTCAATCTCTCCGGCTGTCATACCGGCTTTTCCCTGGGCTACGGCATAGTGATTTGCTCTTTGAACAGTTTCGGCAAGCTTCTGCATTTCTTCCGCAGAACTTCCAACGAAGAAGGTCCGGGTAATATCCGAAAAATAGCCCTCAAAGCCGGCACCCCAATCGAAAAGCAAAACGTCGTTTTCTTCCAATTTACGTTCGCTTGGCGTGGCATGAGGGTTTGCCGTGTTCAATCCGGAAGAAACAATCGGCATAAAGGGTAATTCGGCATCGGAGCCGTGGCGATAAAGTTGCACCAGCAGTTCGTTCGCAATTTCCTTTTCGGTTTGACCGACTTTTACCGTTTTCAAGGTTTCGATTAATGCTTCTTCGGCAATCTCAGCTGCTTTTCTCATCTTTGCCAAGTCGTCTTGGTCTTTATAGAGTCTTAATTCTGCAAAAAGATTTGAAGCATCGACAAAAATTGCAGCAGGCAAGGCTTTTTGTAAGAAATTCAGTTCCAAAAAGCGCAAACTGGTCGCTTCTAGCCCAATTCTCAAATCTTTTTCAGCATAAACTGCAAGGGCTTTTTCAAAAACGGATTGCCAACTTGAAGGGTTATCCCCAAAGCTATGAATCTGAAGATGATCTTCCATTCCGGCGAGTTTCGCCAGTTCCAATTCAGGCAAAATCATGATTGGCTTGCCTATTTTAGGAACAAAAAGCAGCACAGGGCGTTCCATCAGGTGAAATTCCAAACCTGTCAAATAACGCAAACTTGCACTGGGGTTTACAACCACGCCATCCAGCTCAGTTTGCGCTAAAAGTTTTTGTAAAGTTTCTATTCTATTGTTCATAATTCCCTAAGATTTTCGGCGCAGAATTGCCTCGCGAAGAACCGCAAAGAGCACAACAAAGACAAGCACCCCTCCCATCGCCAAAATCCCATTGGTGTTGACAACCGGCGGTTCATAAAGCGGATAGGAATCAACTTCATCAATATCAGAATTTGGGTTTGCGGTGGCTTCAGCTTGGAAGGCGACAGCTGTTTCGGTTATATCCAGGCTGGTTGAGGATTTACTGCGATCGCTGTTCATTACAAGAATAAGTAAAGCGAGAACCATCAATCCAATCACAATCATCGTCCAGATTGTGCCTTTTAAGTGTTTTTGTTTTATCTCAAACGGACTCATTTGATACTCTCAATAGTTGTCTTTGTCGTTTCGAGCGGGTCGGCACTATCTACCAAAATTAACAAGCTGGCGTTTCGCAATGCAGGCCCAAGCCGGTTGACTATTTCTTCGGGTGGAAAGAGTTTCGTTGCCTTGCCAAGCTGAAGGAGGGCGGGTTTTAAGTCTTCGTTTTCCCATTTTTCCAGGGCAGAAGAACGCGCTGGCAACCAGCCCAAAGCCTCTGTCCATTCTGCCAAAAAGTCTGCTTCCGAAAGCTCTTCCAATAGATCGAGGGCAAGTTCTTGTCTGATTGGGTTGCTGTTCCCCAAAGCCCAGCCATAGCTATCGCCCAGAGTGATTTCAGGCTCAGTCAAAGCAGGCAAAGGATGATTCACCTCAAAGTTGTGGTTGAGCACAATGCTCAGTGGCACAACCGCCGTATCAATGTTGCGATTGATATAAGCCGTCCAGACCTGATCGTTGGTTTGGAAGCCGGCAGTCAAATTGCTGATATGCAAACTTCCTTTTCCCTCCCGCAAAACGGTAAAAGCAGCCAAAAGGGGTTCTTCTTCCAAAATCGCCCTGCCTTGTGCATCCATCACCTTTCCACCAAGCGCTTGATACAACATCAGCATATATTCAGCCTGGGGATCGTCGGAGGCAAAGCCAAAATAGCCAAAATTGGTGCTAATGTCCTTCCAATCATTCGATGGTGGCAAAAGAGAATCCTGGCGATAGACCATTACCAATGGGTTCGCCATGATAGGCAGAACCGGAAGCTCAACATCCATCTGCGCCAGTTCCTCACCAAAAGGATACCAATCGCTCTCAGTCAACATCTCCTCCAGCTGCTCGTTAGCAAAAATTAAATCACGCTCTTGAGCAAGCCGGAGGTCATCTGTCGTCAAAACAATCAAATCGGGCGAAGTATGCGGTGCCGCAAGGCTGGAAGCGGTCAGGGAATCGAGCAGACTTCCTGTACCGGTTTGAGACTTGATGCGAATTTCAACATCAATCGCTCGTTCTGTTGAAAAAGCATTAATTTTTTCGGAAAGAATATTCCCTGCCGGAGTATCATCAAGTGGGCTCAACTCCGGTGGAAACCAGATAATCAAGGAATCCACCGTTTCAACAGGAGTAGCGGTTGCTTCAGGCGCCTCTGTTTCCGGGACTGCCGTTTTCTCAGGCGTCGGAGACGGCGGTGCCAAATTTGGCATTTGGGTATTGAGCCAGGGTAATTCAACTTCTATAGGCAAGCTTTCGCATGCGGCAAGCAAGAACAACATCAAAACGATGCTCAAACTCAAACTGCGAAATCTCAACTGCTTTCTTTTCATGCTTCAATTGTAAAGCAAAATTTATGCTTAATCCTTAGAATTCAATTTTCTTGCTAACCAAACCAGCCAGCAAGTCAACACAATGTTCCAGATCGTCCCGGTCAATCATTTCTGAAGGTGAATGAATATAACGGCAAGGAATCGAAAGACAACCGGCCGGAACACCGGCTCTTGTTTTTTGAATCGAAGCTCCGTCTGTACCACCGGCTTCCAAAACTTCCATCTGATAAGGCATACCTTGTGATTTGGCTTCTTCGACCATCCAATTAATCACACGAGGGTCAGCCAGGAAGGAGGAATCACGCACTTTAATCGCCGGTCCATTGCCCAAAGCGACTTCCATTTTGGCAGAACGCGGGGTATCACCGGTTCGGGTTACGTCCACCGCAATGCCAACTTCGGGGTCAACGCCATAAGCAGCGGTCATCGCACCGCGCAAACCGACTTCTTCCTGAACGCTAAAGACAAAATAGACTTCGTTTGGTCCCGGTTGCATCTTCTTAATCGCGCCAATTGCCACGGCTACCGCAGCGCGGTCATCCAGCGATTTTGCCACAAGGCGTTTGCCGAGATTCAAGAAAGGTCGCTCAAAACCGGCAACATCGCCGACAGTGACTTTGCTGTCTTGCTTCGAAGTTGCACCGGTATCAATGAAAAGTTTCGCCAAACTGGGTTGCTCATTGGCATCCAAACGTTCCATGCCAATCACGCCTTGAGTCCCATTCATAAACAAAACCCGGTTTCCAATACAGGTCAAGGGGCTGACACCGCCAATTGCAGTAAAACGGGCAAAGCCGTTCTCGTCAACATGGGTAACCATCAGGCCAATTTCATCCGTATGGGCAGAAATCATCAGGCGTTTGCCGCCTTCGGCTTTTGTGCCCTTGCGAGCAATCAAATTGCCGAGGGCATCGGTGTACATATCATCCACATAATCGCGGATTTCATCTTCGATTTTATTGCGAATAATTCGTTCAGAACCGGAAGGGCCGGGAGTTTCAACCAGCATTTCCAAAGTTTTTAATAAGTCAAAATTTTCTGCCATTTTATCTCTCCTGTGAATTTAGGATGCTTCTATCAAGCCGTGAAAGTGCGGCATGCATTAGTTTCAAAGTGTTAATTACGTCATCAATCCGAACCAATCCGGCTGCGGAATGCAAATAGCGTTGCGGCACAGAAACCGAGACACTCGGCACACCGGCACGTGTTTTATGAATCGAACCTGCATCAGTGCCACCCGGTCCAGCCTGGCGATATTGATAAGGAATGCCTTCGCTCTCAGCGGTCTCGCTCAGCCATTTGATCACGCGGTGATCGCCGATTGTTGCCCCATCCAGCAAATAAATTGCCGGTCCGCCATCGAGTTTGGTGTTATAACGCGGGTTTTCTTCACCGTCAAAATCGGGCATGTCGTTTGCCGGGGTGGAATCCATCGCGACACCGACTTCAGGATTGAAATAATATGCCGAAGTCTTTGCGCCGCGCAAGCCTAATTCTTCCTGAACCGTAAAAGCGGCCAGCAAGTCAATGTTTTCGGGAGCATGCTTGAGCAATTGGATCAAATTGAAGACGCCCAATCGGTCATCCAGAGCCTTTCCGCGCAAACTTGGCCCCAAAACAGCCAGCTTTGTGTCAAAAGTAAGCCTGTCGCCGATTTCAACCAATTTTGAGCCTCCGGGTCCAAGGTCAACCCGAAGTTGATTAGCTTTCAGTGCCTGCGTTCGCTCTTCACGCGTGGTCAAATGGATTGCTTTTGCACCAATGACAGCCGGGATGTGATCTCGGCCGACAATTACCGGTTTTCCGACCAGCTGGCGTGGGTCAACACCACCAACAATCGTGAACTTGAACAAACCATCGCCATCTTCTTCGGTCAACATCATACCGACTTCGTCCATATGTCCGGCAATCATCACCCGAACACGATCCGAACCGGAGCCTTGGCGGGTGACCAAAACATTGCCCATCGCATCCGTATGCATCGAATCTTTGAACTCTTCAAGTTCGGCATAAACGATTTCGCGCACTTCTTGTTCATCGCCGGAAACCGAAAGAGCATTACTGAGCCTGGAGAGTAAATCCAACTCTTTTTCACCAAACTCGGGAGAGAATTTATTTGTATTGTCCATTTTCGTCTACTCCCATTTCACAGTATTCATAAAATCGAGGGGCAAATTGGCAGTAAATTCTGCCATCAATCTGCCGGCTCGCTTAACATCTTTGAGGCTGATAACTTCAACCGGTGTGTGCATATAGCGCAGCGGAATTCCCAGCTCAACAACCGGAATACCGGCTTGAGCAACCTGAACATCCCAGGCATCCGTTCCGGAACCGGCCGGAGCAAAATCACGGGCAGCCGGAATTTCATTTTCATCGGCGCATTCTTTCATTGCTGTGTAAAGCGCCGGATGATCGCAAGAACCCCAGGTGATCGTAATCGTCTTGCCCATATCAAACAAAACGCCTTCAGCACCACCGGGACCTTTGGCAAAGGTTACGTCAATCACAATCGCAAAGTCCGGTTGAATGTCGAAAGCGGCGCCCATTGCCCCAATTCCGCCAACTTCTTCTTGCGAACTTGCCACGGCGATGATATCCCATTCGTGCTTACGGCGGGAGAGAAGATCGAGGGCAATTGTAGTTGCGGCAACAGAGGCACGGTTATCAAGTGTATGACCGCTAAGCGTACCACCACTCAATTCGCGCGCTTCGGTCGCAAAAGAGATCACATCGCCCACGCGAACCAGCTCTTCAACTTCGTCCGCACGCAAACCGGTATCGACCAACAAATATTTTTGTGGCAAGGCACCGCTGGCGTCTTTTGGAAGAAGATGTGCCGGGGGCATAATCACCATAGCCGGTAATTCAACCGTTTTACCGCTATTGGTAGCATGGACAACAACAAACTGACCGGGCAAAATGCGCGGATCAACGCCACCCACCTGGGTTATGCGCAAAAAGCCCTGATCAATGCCGGTTACCATCAAACCGATTGCATCCATATGGGCAATAATGGCAACTTTTGGACGCGGTTCAGGACCGCTGCCATATTGAATGGCATGTAAACTGCCGTGGCTGTTCACCCAGGTATGGTCACTTAGCTCTTGCCATACCGGAGTGATGACATCACGAATCGGTGCTTCATAGCCGGATAAACCGGCTGTGGAAATCATCGACTTTAAGAAGGGAAGAATTTCAAAACTCATAAGCCTCTTTCATGGAATAGGAT
>JAGOIM010000004.1 GCA_017995665.1 Anaerolineaceae bacterium
GGGAGAGATCAAATTGAAGAACCGTTGTTTGTGGAACAGTTCGAGATTCTGAAAAAGGAATTATTGTCTGAAGGTTTTCCATTCTTCTTTTATGAAGATCTTTCACAAATAGAGATTCCAAAATGGTATGGGCTTTGCGAGTTGATTGTCGTTCCATCTATTGGTTCGGAAGGGCTACCCAAAAGCATAACTGAATCGCTCGCGATGGGCGTTCCGGTGATTGCCAGTGATCGTGGGGGCATTTGGGAATTGCTGGAAGAAGGCAGGAATGGCTGGAAGATTGAAGAGCCGGTCTCAGCGGATACAATCAAGGGAGCATTAGAAAAAGCACTTGCTTTATCTGAGCAAGAGAGGGAAGAAATGCGAAAGCAAATTTTGGAAAATGACCGACCGAAAATGGACGAAAAAATCATGGCAGATCAGATGAAATCGCTCATTGAAAAGCTGATTGGAGAGGGAAAATGAAAATTTTAGTCGTTAGTTATCACTATTGGCCTCCGCATTTCGGGGGGGAGCTGAAACATTCAATCGAGCGTTTTCAATCTTTGGTTGAGCGTGGGCACCAGGTGATTGTGCTGACCTCAGGCAATCCGGGTATGCCAGAGCATGAAATCATTGATGGAATAGAAATTCTCCGTTCTCCGATTGTGGGGAAAAGCCGTTTCTCACGGGGTTTGCGGCGATTAATCTATTCGATTTGGGTTCGCAAGCAGATGCGCAAACTGGATTACGATGTTTTGCACTATGCAAATCTTGGACAGGTTGGCTGGTTGGACGGTTGGATTTCCGGAAAATTAACCTTGGGTTTGAACCATAAACTTGGTCACAAAGCTGTTTGGGTCCACAGTTTATCGGACACTGAAACAGAGGATTTTAGCAATCATGGATTAACGTTTAAAGTGCGAAACCAGAATTTGAAACTGGTCGATCTTGTGGTTTCGGTAAGTCCTCGTCTAAACAAAGCGGTGCAAAAGGTCTTTCCAGAGAAAGCGCAGGAGCTTGTTTATGGAGTACGTGACGATCTTTTCATTCCGATGAGCGAAGAAGACAAATCGAATTTCAGGCGGCAGGACGGGATTTTGGAAGATGATGTAGTTTTTAGTTTTCTAGGATCGGTCGGAACGCGCAAGGGCTTTGACTTACTTTATAAAGCCTTTACTGAAATTGAAAACGAAACTCCAGCTGTAAAGTTATGGGTTGTTGGTCCAAAGAGCAAGCAAGAAAATCAGAATCTGGACGATCTTGAAATCAATCAGATGATTGAAGAAGCAGAAACTTCCGATAAGATTCGTTTTTGGGGCAGAATTGATGACAGGCCGCAGTTGGCAAAGATTTTAGGGGCTTCGGATGTCTTTGTTTTCCCCAGTCGCAAAGAGGGTTTTGGGATTGCGCCGCTTGAGGCTATGGCAACCGGCATTCCTGTAATCATTGCAAAGATCCCGGGTGTTACAGATTTGGCAAATGTTGAGGGAGAAACCGGGTATTATATTGATGTAAACGATGCTCAGGCTTTGAAAGCTGCTATGGACAAAATGAGCCTTTCAGCTGAAAGCCGAAGCCAAATGGGTGAAAAAGCACGAAAACGAATTGTCGACAGTTTTGGTTGGCAAGCGCATATTGATCGTTGGGAAGCGACATATCGTGCTTTAATTAATGAGGAAAAAAGATGAGACCAGCAATTGCTTGGGCAATAAAACAGAAAGAAAAGGCTAAGAAGCAAGTCGAAAAGGTTGCCAGAGATTACCCTGCGTATTTTTATACGCTCATTTATATCTTTGGCGCAAACCTGGCTTTGCCGATTTTTGACGTACCGCTATTAGGGCTTTCACTTACTGCCCCAATTTTTTTCGTCATCGCAGCATTTGTGATTTTTAGACCAGCTTCCGACTGGTTCAAGCAACAACAGGGCTGGATTATTTTAGGCTTGAGCCTCTTGAGTTCAATCGTAATCAGCACGCTGGTGAATGAAATGAATAGGGGCGAGATTAATCGCTCGAGTCTCCTTTCGCTGGTGCAGTATGCCTATTGGATTGTGGTTTTCGTGATTATGGGCTATATCTTCCGCTCCTCCAAAATTCGCAAAACGATGTCCACAATTTTTGCTTTCGCGGTTGTGGCAATAACTGCACTTCGCTTGTATGAAGCTTTGTTTCATGGGAGAATTGGTGCTTGGTCAGGCACGACAATTATGTCGCAAAACAGTTATGGTTTTCAATTCTCAGTTTTTGTGCCATTTTTGTACATAAAATTGTTTGATAAAGAAACCAAAAAACGCTGGTTCTGGGTTTTGGTGATGCTTGCGACGATTGTCGCTGTTGGCTTGAATGGGTCGCGCGGGAATTGGGTTGCGATGGCTATCGGTGCTGCTGTGATGGCATTGGTTTTTATGATAACACAACCGAAGAGAGTCCCAGGTTTCATCCTGGCTATTCTTGCGATTTTAGTAGTAGGTTTTTTTGTGCTCAATCTTTCTTCACAGACTTCAGAGTCATTCAATGCTCGTTTTCAAACGCTTTTTTCTTTGGATGAAGATAAGACTTATGTTGTTCGACAGTTATTGGTTCAAAAAGGCTTCAAACTGTTTGAGGAATCACCAATCATCGGGGTTGGTTCAGAGCGGTTCAGCCGGGAAAAGGTGGCTTTAGAAATTCCTGATCTTTTACGATATTCAGATACCGATTTTGTTTTGTCGAGCAAACAATCGCATAATTCATACATCCAGTTTTTGGCAGAATTTGGTTTGTTGGGAAGCATCCCGCTTGCGATGATGCTTATCTATTTAGCTGTCAGGGGTTTCCAAATCAGCTATGAAGAAATGAAAGAAGGCAAGTTTATTGGCTTGGCAATTTTCATTTCATTTATTCAAATGTCCGCTCATATGTGGGTTCTTTCATCATTTACCGGCACGTTAACCTGGGCGGTTTATGGTATGTTGGTCGGGGCGATAATTTCTTTTGATGCCGGGAGGAAGAAATCAACTTAGCTTTTTATTATCACCTCCCGGTTGTTGAAAAAGATGGCGGGCTTTTTGTTCCATCATATTTTGGTCGCTTCCTGGATAGTTTGGCTTCAGAGGTTGAGAATTTGATTCTCTTTTCTCATTTACCGGAAGAAGTAGATTTCGGACGGAATGAATATCTTTTACAACAGCCAAATGTTCAAGTCGTTTTTTTGCCTAAAAAGGGGTCTTTTCCTCATCAGTTGTTGATTCAAGGACAAGTCCAAAAAATTTTCAAAAAAAATGCTGATAAATTTGACGTCATGCTTTTGCGCGGACCAACACCACTGATGCCGGCAATTGGCGAAGCTCTACCGGATAAGCCAAAGGCTCTGCTCATGGTAGGAGATTACCTTTCCGGGCTTGATTCAATTGAACAGCCTGCCTGGCGTAAATTTTTGATTAAATGTTATTGGCAGTATATTTACAAGCGAATTTTCAAAATTACCGAAAGCAGTTTGGTGATACCAAACTCAGAAAAACTTCGCGAGCAATTTGAAAAAAGCGCTGAGAAAATCGTTATGACCCATACAACAAGTTTGACGGAGAAAGACCTTTTCAAGAGAAGCGATACTTGTCAAAAACCGCAAATAAAATTGCTTTATACCGGCAGGCTTGTGGCAGAAAAAGGATTAATCAATGTTTTAACTGCCATAGAAAAGCTGAGAAATGAAGGTTTTGAACTTTCATTTCAAGTTATCGGCTGGGCGGATCGGAAGGACGATTTTCTAAAGCTTTTCCTGGAGGAGATTGACCGAAAAAATCTCAGGCAATTCATCTCCATTGTGGGTTACCAACCAATCGAAGAACTCAATGAGGCTTATAAGCAAGCAGACATATTTATTAATGCTTCTGATTTTGAAGGTTTTCCGCGGACAATCTGGGAGGCGATGGCACATTCTCTGCCGGTTGTAGCAACTGCGGTTGGTTCAATTCCGGAATATATCGGTGATTTTGTCCATTTGGTTCCACCAAAAAATGCGGAAGTACTGGCAGATGCCATTCGAGAAGTAATAGTTAATGGTGAATATCGGCGTGAAATTATTGAGAAGGGTTTTCAACTCGCCAGTGAGATAACTTTGGAAAAACAAACCGGGGCGATGGTTAAAGAGATAGAGAATTATGCAAAACGAAAAAAGTGAGCATCCGGCGCTATTTATTGCCGGTAATTTTCTTTCGGCCAAAACTGGGACGCGGGGTATGTGTGAAGATTTGACAATCCAACTCCATAAAAAAGGATTTTTGATCTTCACTGCTTCGGATAAACCAAATAGAATCGCCAGGATGGCTGACTTGCTCTGGACCGCCTGGCGAAATCGAAAGCGATATCAATTAGCGATTGTTGAAGTTTATAGTGGTTTGGCTTTTGAGTGGGCTTGGATTTTGAGCAAGTTCTTGAGATTTCTAAAAAAACCTTTCATTGCAGTTCTGCACGGTGGAAAATTGGCAGAATTTTATCGGACTAAGCCAAAAAAAGTTAGCGAATTGCTGAACAATGCAGCACTTATTTGCAGCCCTTCATTGATGTTGCAAAGTGCATTTCAAAAGGAAGGTTTTCAGGTCGAATATTTGCCAAATGGGATTGACCTTTCGCTTTACCCTTTCCGAAAACGGGAAACAATTGAACCAAATATTGTTTGGTTGCGGGCAATCCACGAGATTTACAATCCGCTTATGGCAATCCAAGCTTTTAAGCTGGTTTTGGAAGCATATCCCGAAGCTAAATTGTGGATGATTGGACCGGATAAAGCTGACGGCACAATGCCGAAGTTGGTTGCCGAAATTGAAAGCTTGCTAAGGCCTAATAACATACAAATCGTTGGTGCTGTTGCCAAAGCTGATGTGCCAGAATGGCTGAACAAGGCGGATATTTTCATAAACACAACCAATTATGAAAGTTTTGGTGTTTCGGTGGTCGAGGCAATTGCTTGCGGATTGCCGGTTGTTTCTACCAATGCCGGAGAACTGCCGCTCTTATGGAAGGATGGTGAAGAAATCCTACTTGTTCCAAAGAACGATGCGCAAGGAATGGCAAAAAAGATTGTCGAATTGTTGAACGGAGAAGTTGAGGCTGAGCCATTGGTAGTTCGGGCAAAAGAGAAGGCAGAGCAGTTCGATTGGGAAAAGATTCTGCCACAATGGGTGAACTTGATTTACAAAGTGCTTGGAAGGGGCAATTGAGATGCTGTACGAAGGTCTTTTGCGAAATCTAATTTTTCCAGCGGGCGATTTGCTTTTCGGGCAAAGAATGATGCAACGTTTGCGCTTCCTTGAAAAAGCGCAGTATTGGGATGAAGGTCAAATAAAGGATTATCAAAACCAGGAATTGAAAAAATTAATCCCGATTGTTTATCGTGAAGTGCCGATGTATCGAAAATTATATGATGAGGCTGGGATTGATATTGAATCGATTTCAACAATTGAGCAACTTTCAGGCTTACCGATTGTTACAAAACAAGTATTAAGAGATAATTTCCCGGAATATTCTACCCGTCCTACCGGACAAAAGGTGTATGAGGTGAAGACTTCGGGCTCGACCGGGGCAAATCTTATTCTTTATGAAGATCATGCCACGGCCGGTTGGTATCGGGCATCTTTCATGTTGGCATTGGAATGGTCCGGCTGGCGAATGGGAGATGCCCATTTACAGACCGGAATGACCTTAGAACGAGGACTGGAACGAAAGCTAAAAGATATCCTGATGAAGTGCCATTATTTTTCGGCTTTTGATTTAAGTAACGAAATGATTGATATGATTTTGTCTGAATTGGAAAAATATAATCTCAAATTTCTTTGGGGATATCCTGAAAGTATCGCGCTAATTGCCAGGCGAGCCAAAGAGAGAAATTTTAAGCATACTCTGAAATCTGTTGCTACCTGGGGAGATAGTTTAACTCCCCCACAGAGGGCGGTAATTGAAGAGGTTTTTGCGACACAAGTCTTTGATACCTATGGCACAGCTGAAGGGATTCAAATTGCGGCGCAATGTGAAATGGGGAATTATCATCTGCAATCTTTTGACGGAGTTTTGGAAATTTTAGACGATAATGGTGATGAGGTTTCTCCCGGTGAAGTTGGAAGAGTGGTTGTCACTCGCTTTCATCCGGGTGCAAGCCCTCTGGTGCGCTATGAAGTTGGCGATCTGGCAATGAAAGCAAACTCACATAATTGTTCTTGTGGACGGAAGCTCCCAATTTTGGGGGGAATAAGAGGAAGGCAGTCTGATTTGATTATTACGCCTGAAGGGAATCGATTGATTGTCCATTTTTTCACCGGTATTTTGGAGCATTTTGCAGCTATTCGTAGCTTTCAGGTGATTCAGGAAAGTATTGAAAGCATTCGAATCCTGATTGTGCCTGTTCCCGGGGCTGAGGTTAATCACGATGCGGTGGTTCATGCTTTGAGAGAAAAAGGGATTGGCAGTCTTATCGTTTCAATTGAAGAAGTAGGCGAAATCCCATTGACCAAAGCCGGAAAAAGAAAATTTGTTATTAGTCATCTTGAGGAAAATTGATTTTTATGTCGGATCTTCCATTCGTTAGCATCATATTACCGGTCCACAATGAAGAGAAATTCATTGAGAAGTGTATACAAGCTGTCCACGATCAGGACTACCCACTCGAAAAAATGGAAATTTTGGTGGCTGATGGAATGTCGACCGATAAGACGGTTGCGCTGCTCAATGCGATGCAAGCCACAGATAAGCGAATCAGAATCTTTAGCAATCCAGGGAAAATTGTTCCAACCGGGTTGAATCTCCTTATTCCCGAAGCGCAAGGGGATGTTGTTGTGCGTATTGACGGGCATTGCATACCTGAGAAAGATTATGTTTCAAATTGTGTCAGACACATTCAGGAAGATGGCGTTGAAGCGGTAGGTGGGCCGATGAAAACAATCCAAATGGATGATAAGTATGAATGTATTGCCCTGGCGACCAGTTCAAAGTTTGGCGTTGGAGATTCAACCTTTCGAACGATGGATGGCTTGACAAAGTTCGTCGACACGGTTCCTTTTCCTGCTTACACCAAGGCATTAATTGAAGATGTAGGTTTGTATGACGAAGAATTGGTGCGAAATCAGGACGACGAATATAACTATCGCTGCCGGGAAAAAGGTTATAAGATCCTCCTTGCGAATGATGTCCGCTCAGTTTATTTTGCGCGAAGCTCCTTTAAAAAACTGTGGAAACAATATTTCCAATATGGCTATTGGAAGGTGCGGGTTTTGCAGAAGCATCCCAGACAAATGAGCCTGAGGCAGTTTGTTCCTCCGGTTTTTGTTTTGGCAATTTTGTTTTTTAGCCTGATCGCCCTGCTTTTTAGCTGGGGCTGGATGGCATTGCTTGCATTTCTGGGGTTTTATTTTGGGGTCAATCTTGCGGTCTCGCTTTCGATTTCGAGCAAAAAGGGCTGGAAACTCTTCCCCGGCTTGGTTTTGTCTTTTTTGATACTGCACATCTCCTATGGGACAGGTTTTATCATCGGTTTGTTAAAGTTTTGGAACCGGTGGAAAGACAGGGATTAGGGGAATAGCTTCAAGAGCTAAGGGGAAAATTTGTGCGACAGATCTTTCAAGATTTATCAATTTTCGTTCCAACTGCTAAGTGGGGTCAGGTAAAGATAAATCGAGATGATTTTCATCCACACTAAGCGCAAAAAAATCTAACTTCCGCTAAGGATCAGGCTATTTCTTCGTCTTCCGACAACATGCCTAAGCCAAACTTCCCCTTATCTACAATCCTCAAATTTGCAAAAAACGCTTTATAATTAAGGTAGAATTAACGGATTTAAAAATCAGTCTGGCTAAAGCATACAAACTCATGTAAAGTGGAGCCAGGTTTTAGAAAACTATACAATTTGTATCAGTTTTCGCGCTATTAATACATAATTAGTTGCATTTATTACTTAACGAAGGGAGAAGTTTAAAGAGTGCAAAGGGATACTGTTCGTACACAAACAAGTACGTCGATTCATCGGAGTGACACCAACCGGTTTGCTTTTGCTATTAATGCAATAGTCAAACGTTTAGCGGACATCGTCGTATCGTTTCTGGCACTAATTCTGCTTTCTCCCGTTCTCATTGGAATAGTGATTGCCATAAAACGCGAATCGTCAGGCCCTGTTTTGTTTAAAGGCAAACGAATGGGTCTCAACGAAAAACCCTTTTATATTCTCAAGTTCCGGACAATGTGCGAACCTTCTGATACAGACAATAATGGACCTGCAGTGACCGCCTTGGATGACCCGCGAGTTACAAAATTGGGGCGTTATTTGCGTGATACAAAGCTTAACGAATTGCCGCAACTTTGGAATGTTTTGATAGGGGAAATGAGCTTTGTCGGTCCTCGACCGGAAGATTATGATATTGCGCTTGGCTGGGATCCACAGGTTCGCAAAGAAATTCTTTCCATGAGACCCGGCATCACAAGCCCGGCATCAATTATTTATCGCAATGAAGAAGCTCTGCTGCAAGGTGAAGGCTTTATGGATGACTATTTAGGTAAAATTTTGCCTGATAAACAGCGTCTTGATCTGCTTTATGTGCGGAATCACAATTTCTTTACTGATATCGACGTCCTCGCGGCAACATTTTTGACACTTCTACCGGCTTTGCGGAACCGAAAAATTGACGAGCGATATCTTTTTGGCGGACCGATTTTGGTTTTGTTTCGAAAAATTGTGCCCTGGTTCCTGATTGATGTGGTTGTGGTTACTATTGCGGTCGGGCTTTCAGGTGTTGTTTGGCGATTAAGTACGGTGATTGACCTTGGCGTGCCAACTTTTATTGTCCTCGCCCTGGCAATCGCGCTTGTGATTAGCCTCATTAACATGATGCTTGGCTTGCAAAAGATATCCTGGCGTAACGCTGGTGCTTCATATATCTTTGACCTTCTCATTTCGGTCACCATTACAATGGTTTTATTATGGGCTTTCAATCGCTTTGTGATTACAGTACCACGTATTCCTTTCAGCATGTTTTGGCTGATTGGTTTGACGACTTTTGTTTTTCTGGTGGCGGTGCGTTATCGCGACCGCTTGATTAGCAGCTTGTCTTACCGCTGGTTACTTTTGCGTGGAACAAGCGCATCATTCGCGGAAAGAATTTTGATTGTCGGAGCAGGTGAATTGGGCGAGTTGACAGCTTGGTTGATTCAGCGCAGTGGCTATTCTCCTCTATTTGGGGTGGTTGGTTTTGTGGATGATGACCCACGCAGACGAAATTTGCGTCCGGGTGGTATAGCAGTCCTTGGTTCAACTGAGGCGATTCCCGAATTGGTTGAAAAATATTCGATAGCAGTTATTATGCTGGCATTGAGTGATGGGGATAAGGCTGAAAAAAGCCGAATAAAAGCTTTGTGCGAATCGACAGGTGCTTATGTAGTTGTTATGCCTGATATGATTAAAAATCTTGAAAAGACTTTAGAGAATACTGGAATTAACGGAAATGGAAGATAAAACAAGTTATTTCTCAGACAAAAGAGTTTTGGTCAGTGGGGCAGCCGGATTTATTGGCTCACGATTGGTTGAAAAATTGGTGCAAAATGGGGCAAAGGTTAAAGCTTTCCTTCGTTACAGTTCCAGACCGGAATTTGGCAATCTTGCTTTTTTGCAAGAGGAAGTTTTTAATGAAATCGAAATTATACGAGGGGATTTAGAAGATTTTGCCGCGGTCAGAGATGCGATGCAAGGAGCTGAGATTGTTTTTCACCTTGGGGCTTTGATATCGATTCCTTATTCTTACCTTCATCCGGTCGAAAATGTGCGAACAAATGTTTTAGGGACGATGAATGTTCTTGAGGCTTGCCGGGAAAAAGGGACAAAACTGGTTCATACTTCGACAAGTGAAGTTTATGGCAGCGCATTGCGCGTTCCGATTGATGAGGAGCATCCTTTGCAGGCTCAGTCGCCCTATTCTGCCAGCAAGATTGCGGCGGATAAGTTGGTCGAAAGTTATGTTCGCAGTTTTGACTTGCCCTCAATTACAGTGCGACCTTTCAATACTTATGGTCCCGGGCAGAGCAATCGAGCGGTAATTCCGACGATTATCACCCAGGCATTATCCTCAAATCAAGTTCATCTGGGAATGCTGGAAAGCAAGCGCGATTTTACTTATCTGGATGATAGCGTTGATGGCTTTCTCAAAGCGGCAATGGCTGAAAAATGGGATGGCGAGGTTTATAATCTTGGTACCGGAAGTGAAGTGAGCATTGGCGAGATTGCTCAGTTGATTTTTGATTATCTACAAGTAAAACCGGAAATTGTTATCGATAAAGAGCGTTTAAGACCTGAAAAATCGGAAGTTTTACGCTTATTATCGGATAATCGTAAGGCAGCTCAAGAATTAGGCTGGAAACCGGAAGTTAGCCTAAAAGAAGGCTTAGCTCTTACGATAGAGTGGATTCGTCAAAATCTCAAACGTTATTTACCTAGTGAATACGGAAGATAACAGAGATTTATAGGTAAGGTGATTTAATGAAAGCAGTTATTTTAGCCGGCGGTAAAGGGACCCGACTTGCCCCTTTTACCAGTGTTTTACCAAAACCGATGATGCCGATAGGCGAGCAAACAATTTTGGATATCATTCTATGGCAGGCAAGCCGCTCAGGGATTAAAGAGGTAACGCTGGCTGTCGGACATTTGGCGAGCCTTATGCAATCCTATTACAAAGATGGATCCCAGTTCGGTTTGAAAATTGACTATGCATTTGAATCCAAACCCCTTGGGACGGCTGGGCCTCTGGCTTTTGTAGAAGGTTTGGATGATACTTTTATGGTTTGTAATGGCGATATTTTGACATTGCTCGATATGCAGGAAGCGATTGCTTTTCACAAAGAACAGGGCGCAGTTTGTACCATTTGCAGCCACCAAAGGACACATAAAATCAACCTTGGTGTGATTCAAACCAAAGTAGGCTTATTTGAAGTGAACGATTACATCGAAAAACCGTCCTATGACTTTTTAGTAAGTATGGGAATTTACATTTTTGAACCCAAGGTTTTGAATTATATTCCGAAAGGTGAATATTTTGATTTTCCAAGCTTGGTTAAAGCGCTTTTAGCTGCGGATGAGAAAGTGGTTTGTTTTCCTTACGCTGGTTATTGGCGCGATTTGGGTAATTATGATGATTATGTTACCGCCAATGAAGATTTTGAGAGTATGCGCTCCCAATTTTTAGGAGAATAAGATGGACTGGAAAGTACCTTTGGCTGATGTTCAACTGGGTGTGGAAGAGGAGACGGCTGTTCTTGATGTTTTGCGCTCCGGTTGGCTGACGATGGGGGCTGTGACGCAGGCATTTGAAGAGGAGATTTGCGCATTTACCGGGACAAAGCATGCTTTTGCGGTCAATAACGCCACGGCAGCTTTGCATTTAGCTTGCATGGCTTTGGGCTTGGGTCCAGGTGATGAGGTGATTGCGCCTTCACTGACTTTTGTGGCAACCGCTAATGCGATTAAATATACCGGTGCAAAAGTTGTCTTTGCCGATATCGAAAGCGAAGACTGGCTTTGTATCTGCCCGGAAGCGATTAAAGCAGCGATAACGGAGAAAACAAAGGCAATTATGGTCATGCATTATGCCGGGTATGCTTGTAACATGCCGGAAATTCTGCGCATAGCCAAAGAACACAATTTGTATGTTATTGAAGACGCTGCCCATGCGATTGGAGCGAGTTTAGCGGGGAAAGCTTTGGGAAGTTGGGGAGACATTGGCTGTTACAGCTTTTTTGGCAACAAAAATATGACCACAGCTGAGGGGGGAATGTTGGTGACGGATAATGATGATTTAGCGGCAAAAGTGAAGATTTTGCGCTCGCATGGGATGACCAGCCTGACCTGGGATCGCCATCAGGGACATGCCAGCAGCTATGATGTGGTTGCCCTGGGCTATAACTATCGGATTGATGAAATTCGTTCGGCGGTTGGCCGTCAACAACTCAAAAAGCTGTCCAGCGCGAATGCAAGACGGAAAGAAATTGTTCAACGCTATCGTTCAATTTTGGGTTCAAAAGTGCCAGAACTTGGTTTGCCTTTTGGTGCAGAAAGAGGTGAGAGCAGTTATCATATCTTCCCGGTTTTGCTCCCTGAGAACGTGAACAGGGCAAAGTTTCGCGAAATTCTGAAGCAAGAGGCTGTTCAGACAAGTTTTCATTACCCTCCTGTGCATCAATTTGAGATTTATCGCGATTCGTCGGTTAATGAAAATCAGCTTTTATGGATGACGGAACATGTTGCCTCCCGGCAAGTAACCCTGCCGCTCTTTCCGCAGATGAGCGAGGATCAACAAGATTTGGTGATTGCCAGCGTAGTCAAGGCTTTGGAAGAAGCTGGTAGCTAAAAAGCGCAGATCATTGGAGTGATAAAATCTAAACGATGAAAGCGAAACTCTTTTTTTATGTGCTTGTGCTTGCAATTTTGAGTGCTTGCAATGCGAATCCGAAAATCGAAGCATTCAATGGGGAAACCGTGGCGACTTTGCAGACCCCAGCGAAAATTGAGAACCAAATTTTTGTTACTGAATCTGCACCTGGATCGAATGATTCTGAGAGTGATTTACTTCCGGAAGAACTTGCCGCAACGAAAATGGCTCTGGATGAAGCCGATTTTTTGATATCAGATGATAATTTAGATCCGGGGGATGAAAACAACCTGAGCGAGCAAGCTAATCCTAACGCAACTCCCACAATTACACCAACCTTGGGCATCCCGATCTGGGAGGGCAAGTGGGCTGTATGGTTTCAAAACAGCAACGGATCTTACTCACGCGGAACAATGGAACTCACCAGTAATTCGGAAGGGATTAGCGGCGAGGTGATTCTGGATGAATTTTCCATCAAGCTTACTGGCGGGCTTGTTGATAATGGCAGACAAGCGAAAGGGGACTGGGAAGGCGGAAATGAAAAAGGCGATTTCTGGTGGCGCTTGAATTATGAAGGCTTTTTTACGGGCTCCAGAAACACACGGTTTGGCTTTTGCGGAAGCCAGGTTCATGAAACACGACCAGATCCTTGTCGGGAAGTCGCCCCATAATTCTGGCTGGCAGACTATTAGCTTATGAGGAACCCGACAGGATATTTAAGGCGAGAAACGCGGATAGACTCTGCTCAATTGGCAGAGTTGGTTCGCTTGGTAAGCCAACGTGGCTTTGCGAGCAGCTTCGAAGTGAGTGGCAGTAGTATGATGCCTTTTATTCATTCAGGAGATAAAGTTTGTCTATCTCCGGTTGAGAAAAACGAAATTCGCAGAGGCGATGTTTTGGCTTTTGTTGTAGGGGAAGACAGCCACATGTTAATTCACCGAGTAGTGAAATTATCAGAAGAAGGTTTTTTGTGTAAGGGTGACAATCAAGCTCAAAACCTGGATGGCTGGATTGCTTATGATGATGTGATTGGCAGAGTAACAGAAATCCGTAGAGAAGGAAAAGCTGTAAAATTAGGCTTGGGTGTAGAGAAGGGGTTAATTGCCAGGCTATCAATTCAGAATCGTTTGGTTCCGTTTGTGAGTGGTTTGCGCCGCATGAAATGGAGCATTCTTAATTTGTTTTCTTAAAAGCACTATTTTTTAGTGGGGGACATCCAGTCGTGTAGGGCATAGGATTTTCCGGCTTTTTGAAGTGCGGTCTCAACATTCTTTTCCCGGTTTCCGAAACTGGAAAGAGTTTTGCCATAATTTGTGAGAAGGTAGACGAATCTTTTCCAATAACAGCCAAGAATTTTTATCGAGTTAGGTGGCACATTATAAAGCCGGGCAAGCGTCAGGCGGGGGAGAAAAAGTCGATTCCATGCAATTTTCAACCTTGAGAAGAGATTTTGATTCTTCTCCAGTTCAACCAAGTCAGGTGTCATAAGAATTCCGGACTGTTGGCGATCGAACAAAAGATCTCTGGCATTTTCAAAGATTTTTTGGTCTAAGCCTTCCGGCAAAAGCTTCGGATAGACCTCTTCAGGAATAGAAATATTTAACTGGGTTTCGACCAGTTTGAGCGTTAGGGCAGTTACTTTCTGGGAGCCCCATGAGTGAGAAATAGCGACTAATTTTTGCCAGTCAATTTCATTTTGGAAACGATGAATCACCATGGCGACGTCCATCAATCCGCGCAAACCGAGGTTTAAATAGTGCTGGTAAGTCAAATGGATGCAAAGGTGCAAGATTAAATCTTCAAACCCCAAGGTAAAGACTTCAGAGTTGGCAACTTTTACAGGTTTCGCTCTTTCCCAAATGGCTTGCGGGTCGATTGTGAAGGGCTCGTCTTCTTCCAAAATAGTCCAGTGAAGCTCAACCACGGGACTGTTCAGGTCTTTCTGAAGCGGTGGAAGGTGCTTAATATCAATGTTTTGATCACCGAGACTGAAATAGGTGCTTGCGTGATAACCCAGCTCCTGCATCAGTTCATAGCTGCGTGATAAATTTTCTTTTTTGACCAAAACGTCAATGTCCGCCATTGAACGAACGCCAATATTGCCATAAACATGTTCCAGGAGATAGATTCCTTTTAATCCGGCTATGTCAATATCATCTTCGCAAAGCTTGTCAACCAATATTTCCGTGTCGTGTAAAGCCAAGGTGTTGCGGGCAGCAACCGCTATATAGCGCTTATAAACTTTGTCTGTGACCGGACAAATATAGGGGTAGCTTTTTTGCAATTTCGAAATCAAGGGATAAAGTAAGGGGGTGATTAATTGCAGATCCGCTTCCTTAATAAGCGCTTCCCAATCTTGGGTGGACCAGTTTTGGACGACATCATAAGATTCATCCAATGGCAATCCGGGCTCAAGGATTTTTAACAATGCAGACAGAGGATTGAAATTCTGCACAATCAGCACCTAAGCTTCACCCTTCGCAAATTTGATGATTTTTTCGAAATTTGTGTTGATTAACTCTTCAATTTCCGAGGCTACAGTTGCATAAGGCTCGTTCGTCAGGTAAGGGTCGGGAATTGTGTATGCAGAGCCGGACATTTCGCTTAATAGTTGAACTTTTCCTTTGAGCTGAGGATATTCAAGCAAAATCGCTTCTTTTTGACCTTCTTCCATAACCAACATCAAGTTAACATCATCCAAAGAAATTTCACTAATATCCCTGGAAATGTGCCCTTCAAGGGAAAAACCGCGTTTCTTCGCCTCAGCGATTGCTTCAGCGGTGGCAGGGGCACTTTCATCAACCCAAGAACCGGCGCTCTCAACTTGCCAATCATCTTCCAATCCTCGCTCTTTAAGTAGCTGATTAAAAAACGCTTCTGCTAAAACCGAGCGTGATTGATTTTTGGTACAGATAAAGACAAGCCTTTGCAAAACAACCTCTCGTTAAAGATCTTTGTCTTTTGAGTTGAGTTTTTTGGTATTCTTAACTTCTTCGACCAAAGGTTTTTCTTCTTGGCGGATTTCTTGGTCTTCAGCCAGGCTTGCATTCTCCTTGCTATAGGAATAATGGCTGCTATATGGTGAATAATAGTTGTAACCGCCATAATAATAATCGCGGTTTTTTGGAATTTTGTTAGCGATAACACCAAGCACTCTTGCACCAATTCGTTCCAATTCCTCGAGAGGACGTTTAGCAGCAATGATTTTGGTTTTTCCGGGAATAATCACAAAAATTAAACCGTCAACTTTTGAAGACAGAATTTGTGCGTCCGAAACAATCATCGGCGGAGTGTCGATGATAACAAAATCAAATCTTTCCCTCAAATCTTTCAGGATTTCTGTCATGCGTTCGCTTCCCAGCAATTCTGCAGGGTTCGGTGGAATTGTGCCACAGGTGATGATGGAGAGATTCTCCGTCATTTCAATCGGTTTGAGAACCTCATTAATGCTCAATTTTCCAGCAATAAGATCGGTAAGCCCCATTCGGTTAGGTTTGTTGAATTGAACATGCACTTTGGGACGGCGCATATCCGTATCGATTAAGACAACCTTCTTGCCGGCTTGCGCTTCAACAACGGCGAGGTTGGCAGCGACGGTCGATTTTCCTTCCGATTCACCTGAGCTGGTAATCAAAACGGCTTGAACCTTCTTGTCGACGGATGAATATTCGATGTTTGTGCGTAAGGCACGAAAAGCCTCCGAAACCGGAGAGCGGGGATTCCTGGCGACGAATAAGCCAAGTGGTCCATTATTCTTCGAATTGTTCGGTTTGAGGTCGCCAATAAAACCAATTACCGGCACATCCAAAACCGCTTTGATTTCGTCAGGAGTTTTCAGCGTATCATCTAAAAATTCAATTAAGAAAATAGTTGCCGCGGCAATAAAAAGACCAATGGCGAGGCCCATGATTGTGCTCTGCATTGGTTTTGGTGATATAGGAACATCTGGTTTAACAGCAGATTCGACTTGCATAACAGTTGGGCTGTTCTGTGCTTTTGAAAGCTTGAGTGATTCCAAATTGTTGATGCTGGTGATATAAATTTGTTGATAGAGGGTTAGCGTTCGGGTCAGGCGGTCTAAATCGGTGGGATTATTGACAACATTACCGGAAGATTGTCCTAAAACGACAAGTTCAGTGTAAACCTTTTGGTAAGATTCCAACAATTTGGACTGTTCATCGAGTTGAGATTCCAGAGAGATTAAGAGTTCGATATCTTCTTCATAAGGGGACTCAGGATCAATTGCACCGATTTCAAGTTTTAAACTGTTAACTCGCTCTTGGGTTTTTTCCATTTCAGTTTGTGCACTGGCAATCTGTTCCTGAGTGATCTCATAAGACTTCTGGCTAATCTGGTTTTCGAGGGTTTCAATTTGCTGTTCAGCTTGGTCAATTCGAACCTGCAGATTTTGCTCGCCCACTTCATATTGAACTGACTGGAGTTTATCGTTTTGCGCAATCATAATTTCGACCAAACCATTCGCAATCGTAGCGGCTTTGAATGGGTCTGTATCGCGAACGGTCAAAAGCACAAATTTGGTGTCATCAACCTGTTTAGCGGTTGCCTGCCCTTTGCGGACAGGAAAACCTAGTGTTTCAGAAGCCTGAAAAAGCAGCTCTTCGGTTGTTAAAAGCTGGGCATAGGTGTCAATCAGTTGTTGATTATTTAGATTAGAATAGTAATCATAAGTTGTCTGGGCAGGAGGTAAGATGACAAAACGCGCTTCTGCTTGATAAACAGGCGTTTGGCGAATGGCGACGTAATAACCTACACCTCCACCTATGGCAACGCCCAGAATAATTAACCATAGCCAGCGTTTGATAGTAGAAAAAATTTCTTTTATATCCATAAATTATCCCCGCCCTGAATTTCAGGGTGATTGTTAAGTTAATGTCATTTTAAGTACTAACTTAAAAGGATACCATAAAAGTGTGAACTTGTGATTCAACCGTAAAACCTCCGCGGGGAGCAGGAAACTGGGAGCGGGGAGCGGCTATTTGATCAAAGCATTGGCGGACAGAGTCATACCACCCCGTACGGACGGGGTTCACCTCCGTCCCGGAAAGCCCATCTGATAAATCATTGGCGGGCAGAGACACATCACTCGCTTCGTGTCGGGTGCCACAGGGCTCTGCCCGTACAAAGAAGGTGTTTTTTTCAATAGCAAACAAATCGCAACAGTTGAATATTTTTTTCAAGGGGTGACATAATCGCTCATGAATTAAGGGGGTGACATTATCGCTGGAGAATGACACTACGGCTAATTTCTCCTTGCTGAAATGTGGATTTGCTGTTAAAATAAATATCATTACACATGTTGGGTTTCATTAAAGGAGGATTTTCATGAAATCGCGCTTTTCCCGCATTATTCTTTCCATTCTTATACTCTCTCTCGCTTTGTCTGCTTGCGCCCCTCCATCTCTCGCTCAATCAGAACCGAAGGAAAGCCTGGCTGAAGTTGAAAATCTTAATGTTCTTCAAGAAATAGAGGAGCCTACCGATCCTGATGACAGAGATGCTCAGCCCTATCCTGAAGATGGTTTCGTATACATGCCCCCGGAATACATTCCACCAAGTCCCGAGATTATTGCAAAAACTCAGGAACAGGTGAAGAGTTTTAATTGTGCAAATGTTACCGACGTTTCGCAAATTGAATGTGAAGCCTTGGTGGCGCTCTACGAATCTACCAATGGGGCCGGTTGGGACCATAATAGAGATTGGTTAGAAAGCACAACTGTTAGGGATTGGTATGGTGTTACGATAGATAGTGGGGTAACGAGCCTCGACCTTCACTGGAACAACTTGACTGGGAGCATCCCCTCAACCTTGAGCAATTTATCAAATTTAGAGAGTTTATCCCTATACTTGAACCAATTGACTGGGAGCATTCCAGCAAATTTAGGCAGTTTGTCTAATTTGCAGTGGTTGGACCTAAGCGATAACCTGTTGACTGGCAGCATTCCACTGTCTTTTGTTAATTTGACCAACATAATCGTCTTCTATTTTTCTGAAACCAATCTCTGCGAGCCAACAACGCCTGAATTCTCTGCTTGGAAAAATACTGTTTATTCCTGGAGTGGGACGGGCATCATTTGCGAAAGATAAGCAAATATGTTTATCACTTTTTTTCGGTAATTAAAGTTCCTGTTTTTCCCTAAGAACTTTTATCAAAAGGCGGCTTTGACCTCAAAACCGCCTTTTTGTAATTGAAACACGTCGAGCTTCTTGATTATCCACTATTCTCTTCATTCCTCCAGACCTGCCTCTATTTTTCACGGGATGACATAATCGCTAATGAATTAGGGGGGTGATATTATCGCTGGAGAATAACAATTCCCTAAAAAATGCTTGCAGTCCGTGAAGGCTTGTGTTAGAATATCGTCCTTACGCGGTGCCTGTAGCTCAATGGCAGAGTGCTTCACTGTGGATGAAGATGTTGAGGGTTCGAGCCCCTCCAGGCACCCCACAAAATGAGAACCCTTTTGGGTTCTTTTGGTTTAAGCAGGAAACAGGAAATAGGAAATAGAGCCAAGGGGGATAGAGCCAAGAGCTAAGTCCTAAGAGCCAAGGAGCGGAGGGGGTCGACAACAAAAAATCGGACAATGGGATCTAGAGAGGCACAAACTTCCTGTATAGGGTTCTGCGTTCTAAAAAATTGTGATAAAATCACAGCTTAGGCTATGACGGAAACGAGTAATTCAAGGTCCTCCGATAGCGAGCTCAGGATGGTGGAAGCTGGGCGGTAAGGTTTGAATGAAAATCCTTCCCGAGCTGCACGCTGAACATGCCTTCCGATTCCTTTCGGAGCACAAAGTAAGCGAGCCGATTGCCCACCGATAAAAGGGCACCAAGCGCTCTGGCTTTTGTCAGGGAAGCGGGGTGGTACCGCGAGTTTCCAAGCTCGTCCCTGTTATTGGGACGAGCTTTTTATTTGATATTTTTTGGAGGTTGAATGTTTAAACCAGTTTCATCAAGATTGAATATTCCTGCTGAAGAAGAAGAGCAGTTGAAGTTTTGGAAAGATAACCAAATTTTCAAAAAGTCTTCCGATGAACGCAGCGACCGCAAGCCTTTTGTGCTGTTTGAAGGCCCACCAACTGCCAACGGCAAGCCTGGTGTTCATCACGTTTTGGCGCGGGCTTTTAAGGACATGTTCCCCCGTTATAAGACTATGCAAGGTTATTATGTTGACCGGCGTGGTGGCTGGGATACTCACGGATTGCCGGTTGAAATTGAAATTGAAAAGCAATTAGGTTTTAATCACAAAAGCCAAATTGAAGAATATGGGATTGCCAAATTTAACGAGCTATGTCGTCAATCTGCTTTTTCGCGTATTCAAGATTGGGAAAAAATGACGGACCGAATCGGCTATTGGGTTGATTTGGATCGTTCTTATGTTACCTACAAAAATGAATATATCGAATCTGTCTGGGCACTTTTGAAAAACATTTCTGACAAAGGTTTGCTCTATCAGGGCTATAAGGTTGTACCCTATTGCCCTCGTTGTGGTACGCCGCTTTCTTCTCACGAAGTTGCTCAGGGTTATAAAGACACCGATGACCCGAGCGTTTACGTGCGCTTCCGCTTGCTGGATGAAGACGATACGAGCTTGTTGGTTTGGACGACAACTCCCTGGACTTTACCCGGCAATGTGGCAATTGCCGCCCATCCGGAAGTTGAATATGCGCTGGTAGAACTTGAAGGCGAAGGCAAGTTAATTTTGGCTAAGGCTTTGCTTGATAAAGTTTTGGCAGAGAAGCCTTATCAAGTTTTGAAAACCATGATGGGCACTGAATTGAAGGGTTTGCGCTATGAACCGCTGTTTAGCTTTTTCAAATTGGACAAAGCCGCCCATTACATCGTTAATGCCGATTATGTTACGACCGAGGACGGCACCGGCTTGGTTCACATTGCTCCGGCTTTTGGTCTGGATGACATGGAAGTTGCCAAGAAAAACGATTTACCCTTGATTATGACGATTAATGATGAGGGACGGTTCTTCCCGAAGGTTGAACCTTGGGCTGGGGTCTTTGTCAAAGATGCTGATAAAGGCATCATGAAAAACCTGAAAGATCGCGGTTTGCTCTTTGCATCCGGCAAGATTACACACAGTTATCCCTTCTGCTGGCGTTGTTCTACTCCCTTGCTTTATATGGCACGCTCGACCTGGTTTATCCGAACCAGCGAAATCAAAGGGCGAATGGTAGAACTGAATCAAAACATCAACTGGGTGCCTGAGCATATCAAAAACGGTCGCTTTGGAAAATGGCTGGAGAATAATATTGACTGGGGCTTAGGGCGAAACCGCTATTGGGGCACGCCGCTTCCGGTTTGGCTTTGTTCTGAGTGTGACCACCAGATTACGGTAGGCTCGCGCGAACAACTTTCGGAACTGGCCGGTAAAGATTTGAGCGAGCTTGAATTGCATCGTCCATACGTTGACGATATCCATTTCACCTGTCCGGCTTGCGGTACGGGCAAGATGAGTCGCGTGAGTGAATTAATCGATGTCTGGTTTGATTCCGGTGCGATGCCTTTTGCTCAATGGCACTATCCTTTTGAGAATCAGGAAGAGTTCAAACAACAATTCCCGGCAGATTTCATTTGTGAGGCTGTTGATCAAACGCGTGGCTGGTTCTATTCCTTGCATGCTATCAGCACAATGGTGATGGATCGTGAAGCCTATAAGAATGGGATTTGTTTAGGTTTGATTTTGGACGAAAAAGGGCAAAAAATGTCTAAATCCAAGGGCAATGTGATTGACCCTTGGGAAATTTTAAATGAATATGGCGCGGATCCAATGCGTTGGTATATGTATACCGCCAGCCCTCCCGGAAACGATCGCTCTTTTGGTAAAGAATTGGTCGGTGAAGTGGTTCGAAGCTTCATGCTTACGCTTTGGAATACCTATTCCTTCTTCGTAACCTATGCCAACCTGGATAAATGGCAACCGGATCCGACTCAAACACCAGAATATTCCGAAATGGATCGCTGGCTTCTCTCTTCATTGGAAAGCCTGGTCCGTGATGTAACGGAAGCTTATGAAAATTATGATGTGGTTGGCGCAACCCGTCCGATTGAGACTTTTGTCGATAATCTTTCTAACTGGTATTTACGACGCTCCCGAAGGCGCTTCTGGAAGAGCGAATCGGATGGCGATAAGAAGGCTGCTTATGAAACACTCTATAAGGCTTTGCTGACGGTTAGCCAGTTGATTGCCCCAACGATGCCTTTCATGGCAGAGACGATTTATCGCAATTTGGCCGTTTCGGTTGACGGAGAAGCCCCAATGTCGGTTCATTTGACAAACTGGCCCACAGTTGATGATACTCTCATTGACGAGACGCTTAACCGTGAGATGAGTTTGGTGATGAAATTGGCATCGCTGGGACATTCAGCACGGAATAAATCGAACATCAAAGTCCGCCAGCCGCTCTCTGAAGTTGCTTTTGCCGTTGGCAGAGCCGAAGACGGGGATGTAATCGACCGTTTTGCTGAGATTTTGAAGGACGAATTGAATGTTAAACATGTGCGCTTGTTAGGCGTTGACGAAGAAGCAGTTGCGTATAGCTTAAATCCATTGCCGAAGCAATTGGGACAGAAATATCGTGGCCTTAGCCCGAAAGTTCGCGAAGCAATTTTGGCTTTGCCGGCACAGGAAAGCGCGATGAAGTTGCTTTCCGGTGAAAACTTGCTCGTCACAATTGACGGAAACCAATACGAAATAGAGCCTGACGAAGTTGAAGTTCATACTTCGTCAAAAGAAGGCTATGAAGTGGCAAGCGATGGCGCAACGATGGCAGCATTGATTACTACGCTGACTCCCGAGCTATTCCACGAAGGTTTGGCGCGTGAATTGGTCCGCCGCATTCAGGATTTGCGCAAATCGAGCGATTTGGAAATTTCAGATCGCATCAATGTTTGGTATCAAGCCTCGCCTGAATTAGCCATGGCAGTTGAAGAGAACCGGGAATATATCGCCAGCGAAACTTTAGCCCTCGAACTAAGCGAGGCAGAGTTGGGCGAGGGTCTGTTTGAGGATAGATTCGACGGGCAAGAGGTCAGGCTGAAGATTGAAAAGGTGCTTTAATGAATAAAAAACAAAGCCGAATCAAGAACGGCATCATGCTTTTGGGAATTGTCGGGCTGCTGATTGCGCTTGATCAATGGAGCAAAGCTCTTGTTCGGGATCAGATTGCCTTGGGCAGTGAAGTTTACCCAATTCCATTTCTGGCACCATTTTTCCGCTTCACTTATTGGAAAAATACCGGTGCGGCATTTGGAATTTTTCAGAATGCCAATTTGCCTTTGCTGATTCTTTCCATCCTTATAGCTGGAGCTTTGATTTGGCTTTACTTCAAGTCGGAAGATGAGCCTTTGATTTTTCGGATTAGCCTGGCAATGATGCTCGGCGGTGCGATTGGAAACATGATTGACCGGATTAGCTTTGGTTTTGTCACCGATTTCATTGCAGTCGGAAGATTTCCGGTTTTTAATATTGCCGACTCAGCAGTGACGGTTGGTGTGGGGATTATGTTGATTACGATGTTGATTCATGAACGAAAAACAAAGTCTGAAACAGCTGACGGAGCTCAAAGTGAATAAGCAAAGTGTAACTTTAACCTTCCAGGAAGAGGAAGCCAAACGCCTCGATAAATTCCTTGCGGAACAAATTCCGCAAGTTTCGCGGGTGGTCATTCAAGACATGATTGCCAATGGTGAGGTTAAAGTTAATGACATCATTGTAACGAAAGCTTCAGCAAAAGTTGTGAATGGGGATGTTGTTGAGGCTTTTGTTACAGAATTGGTCGAAGTTTTGCCTCAAAAGCAAAACATCAAGCTTGACATTATCTATGAAGATCAGGATGTATTGGTAATTAACAAACCAGCTGGATTGGTTGTTCATCCGGGCGCGGGAAACCCAGAAGATACGCTGGTAAACGCTTTACTGTACTACTTGCCTGAAATTGCTGAGGTTGGTGACAGGAACCGGCCGGGAATCGTGCATCGGCTTGATAAGGACACTTCCGGCGTTCTAATTGTTGGAAAAAACAATTCGGCATACGAATATTTGGTGAAGCAATTCAAAAATCGCAAGGTAAAAAAGACTTATTTGGCACTGGTTGAAGGAACTCCGCCGACACAGACCGGACGAATTGAAACCAGGATTGGTCGGGATGAACGTAACAGGCAAAAAATGGCGGTAACCTACGGCACAAATGGTCGAAAAGCTGACACGGAATATTTCACAGTTAAAAGCTTTGATGACTACACTTTATTGGAAGTTTCACCATTGAGCGGGCGTACTCATCAAATTAGGGTTCATCTTGCATTTTTAGGGAATCCGGTTGTTGGTGACCAGATTTATGGAAGGCGAAAGAAAAGCCTGGATATCAAACGGTTTTTCTTGCATGCTCATAAAATCGCCCTTCGATTGCCAAATCAAGCCGAGACCGTGGAGTTTTTAGCGCCACTGCCTGAAGATTTGGAATCAGTTTTAGAAGGTTTGGAGAAGTAAAATGAAAAAAATATGTGATTTCCGCTCCGATACGGTAACAAAACCGACCGAAGTGATGCGTGCCGCAATGGCTAAGGCTGAGGTTGGCGATGATGTCTATGGGGAAGACCCAAGCGTAATCAAACTTGAAGAAATGGCGGCAAAAATGCTCGATAAAGAAGCCGGTCTTTTTGTCACTTCCGGCACGATGGGTAATTTGCTGGCTGTTTTAGCCGTTTGCGGACGGGGAGATGAAGTCATTATGGGCAGAATGGGGCACACGTTTTTGCACGAAGCAGGCGGTGTCTCGGCCTTAGGCGGTGTCGTGATTAACACGATTCCAAATCAAGCCGACGGCAGTTTGGCACTTGAGGATATTCGTAACGCCATGCGTGATTCAGAAGATATCCATGAGCCGATTTCGAAAATGTTGATTGTGGAAAACACTCAAAACTTTTGCGGTGGTAAACCATTGTCGGCTTCATACATGAATGAATCCGGTGCATTGGCGAAAGAGCTCGGCTTGCACTTCCATGTTGACGGAGCGCGGATTTTCAATGCGGCGGTGGCTTTGAGTTTGCCGGCATCCGCCTTGACGGAAAGTGCTGACAGCCTGACCTTTTGCCTGAGCAAAGGTCTTTGCGCACCGGTTGGCTCGGTTTTGGTTGGAAGCACAGAGTTTATCAAAAAAGCCCGGCGGTTACGCAAAATGTTGGGTGGCGGAATGCGCCAGGCTGGTATTTTGGCAGCGGCGGGGGTTGTTTCCCTGGAAAGTATGATTGACCGATTAGCAGAGGACCATCGCAGGGCAAAGTTGCTGGCAGATGGCTTGGCAGAAATTCCTGGAATTCAACTGACCAAAGATTCACCGAACACAAATATGGTTTTTTTGAAACTTGAGCCCTTATTTGGAATGAACAATGCTCAATTTATTGGGGTATTAAAGGAAAAAGGCGTCTTGCTGAATGAAGCGACAGGTGGTGAAATTCGTCTGGTAACGCATCATGATATCGATGATGAAGCAATTGAAATCTGCCTTAGGACGATATCTTCCTTGCGATAGGTTTAGGAAGATAATCACATTCTTTCGAGGTAATTATGGAAAAGCCAGGGCAGAAGCGACTAATAATTGCCGGTGTTGTGCTTGTTTTG
>JAGOIM010000005.1 GCA_017995665.1 Anaerolineaceae bacterium
GTCAATCGGATTGGTGAAATTAATTCCGACACGCTAAAGGTTGACGAACTCGTTCCCGAATCTCCCGGGAAATACAAGGCTGATGATACGGTAACCGTCATGGGTTTGGATCGGGTTGCCTACAATTTTGCCCAATGCTGCAAACCGATGCCAGGCGATCCGATTATCGGTTACATCACCCGTGGCAGAGGCGTTACCATTCACCGAACGGATTGCCCGAACGCCATGAGTCTCAAAGACACAGAACGCCTGATAAATGTGGATTGGGGTGTCGCCCAACAGACTTATCCTGTTCCTCTGCAAGTTACCGCCTATGACCGCCAGGGTTTGATAAGTGACATTTCGGTAGTCCTCTCCAGTGAACCGGTACGACTGGTTGATTTTTCATACACCACCCGGCAACATATTATCAGAGCCAATCTCGTAATCGAAGTTGCCGAAATCAACCAGCTTAGTAGGGTTTTAGCAAGACTGGACAATCTGCCGAATGTAATTGAAGCGACCCGGGTTCGCCCCGGATAGTTTTGCATCGTTGCACTCAAACCTGTGGCTTTACGCATTGCCGGCTCTAAGGTAAAATATCTGCCAGATGTTAAGTAAAATCTGGAGATAATTATGACCAAAATTTTTTGCAAATATCTTGACTGTTTATTTCTGGATGACCGCCATTGCAGTGCAGCCGCAATTGAGTTAAACCAGGAAAACGGATGCCTGACTTATCGACCTTCCGATGATGATGTTTCTATCAGCGATTGGGATGACGACCTCGAATGGGATGAGGACGAAGACACCGTCGGACTTTGGGAAGTCGAAGAGGAAGAAGATCAGGAAGAAGACGAAGAGTAATCAAGGTCTTTCTGCCTGTGAAAGGAAAAATAATGAGCAATAAACAAGCTTTCCACGCTATTAATGTATTTATCGAGCCATGGTTTCGGGAAGAAATCATTGAAAAAGTTCTCGAAGACTTCTCCAAATATACTGAAGAAAGTCGCAAAGAACTGGCTGAAACTCTTAAAAATGATGTGAAAGTGAGCGGCTTCCGCAAAACACTAACCGCTCCAAAACGACTGCTAATTCGCGAAGCTGCAAAAGTTTTTGAAGGCAATCCTTTTTTTGTTGCAGTGATTTTGAATTGCTGGATGCAACTATTTGCACAAAATGACGAAACTTTTGTAACCAGCTTAAAGGAGCTTGGTTTTGAAGTTCCCGCTGAAAAGCCTCTCTACGCTGACCCAATCAATGCTTTTGACCAAGGCTGGCCCGAAGGTTTGGATTACGCCAAATTGATTGAGACAGTTCGGAAGACTGACGATAAACTTGAAATGTCCGACGACCAAATCGTTTTTTACGCTATTTTGAGGACCGGAAACCTGCCTAGTGAGAAAGAAGCTGAAAATGACTGATAATGCCTCTGAAATAAACAATGAACCTATTGGAAAAACAACAATCGCTCCTTCTGTAATCAGCACGATTGCCAGTTTGACTACGCTGGCTGTTCCCGGGGTTAGCCGCATGTCTTCTGAGTCCATTCAGCTTAGTTTCCCTGAAAATGAAGGTGTGAAACTTGAAATCAAGGATGAACAAATATACCTTGATCTATATGTGATCATCACAAGCGATCATAACGCCCGATTGCTTGCTGAAACAATTCAAGAACGCGTCCATCGCGCGATTACCGAGATGGTTGGCATGTCGGTTGCTCGAATCAACGTCCATATTACAAATGTGGATATTGAAGCTTAGATAATTATGAAATTACGAACACGTGCAAGATTAGTAGCTTTACAAGCCTTATATGAGATTGATTTAACAGAACATTCTTTAGGAACTGTTCTGGATTACCGTTCTCTCGAACAGGAATTGGATAATAGTCAACTCGAATTTGCCCGCGAACTGATATCCGGTGTTCGTGATAACGCAGCACTATTGGACGAGCTGATCAGCAAATATGCTCCTGAATGGCCTATGGAACAGCTTGCTGTGATTGATCGCAACATTTTACGAATGGCTCTTTGGGAGGTAGCTTTTTATAAAAAAACACCTCTCAAAGTTGGCATTAACGAAGCGGTCGAGTTGGCAAAGATGTTTGGTACTGATTCTTCTCCACGATTCGTCAACGGTGTTTTAGGCAGTTTGGTTGAAAATTTAGAAAACATCCAAAAGAACGAAAAGGACCTCCGGTGAAGTGAAAACAAAAGCCCGGCTTGTCCTTTTTTCATTAAGCGCACTCCTGATACTTTCTATTTTATCCGGCTGTGCCCTTAGTTTTCAAAACAAAAATTCGGTTAATCCATCTCAAAAACACTTCATTCCTGACAAACTTCATGAGCCTGACTTAGTCGAAGTTCAATTCGCAGTTAAACCACAGAACATTCTCTCAGATAAAGATGCGATTGTTCTGGAACTTCTTGATTTAGGAGAGGGCACAAAAAATAAAGCTGAAGATTATCCCTTAAATTTGGTTGAGGGGAATTTTGTTACCAGCCTATTCCTTCCCGAAGGAGCAAGCATTGCCTATCGCTATCGCCTGGTGCAACCGGTTGGAGCCCCTGAATTATTAAGCGATGGAACCCCTTTACCTTTTCGTCAGCTGCTGGTTCGAGAAAACTTGAAGATATCCGACATCATCGCCGGATGGAGTGAACACGATTATCACGGCGCATTGGTCGATTTGAATGGTGTTGTTGCTGACGATAAAACCGAAGAACCAATCCCCGATATTTTGGTGAACGTAGCCGGGAAAACAGCGCTAACAGATATGAACGGTCGTTTTTATATCCGGGGCTTACCCGAAGGTCTGCACAATTTGCTCGCGACGAGTAATGACGGAAGTTATCTAACTTTCCAACAAGAAGTAAATATGGTTGAAACGCTTTCGACGATGGCGATTGTTCGAATGCAAGCCGCAAAAGCGGTAACACTTACTTTTGTCGCAAATCAACCCGAAGGCTCACCGCAATTGCCAGTCAGAATTGCCGGGAACCTTCGTCAATTTGGCTTGACCTTTCAGGATATGCTCAACGGAAACGGAGCCCAGCCTGTAAACATGCCGACGCTTATCAAAAATGAGGACGGTCAGGATGTAAGCCAAATCAAAGTCTATGCCGGCAGCTATCTTCGCTATCAATACACCAGCGGTGATGCGAATATAAACAGCGAACGCGATGAGCAAGGCAAAAGCTATGTCAGAGAGTTCATCGTTCCTGATGAAGACACAATCGTCAATGATACGATTGCCAGCTGGCATACCGAACAGAATGGCGAAATAAGCTTTTCAGTAAAAGCACCGGAAGACACTCCTTCCGAAGATCGTCTTTTTATTCAATTTAAACAAAATGAATGGTCTAACCCCCTTCCGATGAATAAAACCGGTGAAAATCTCTGGGAATTCATTTTTTATCCCCGGATTGGCAGTGAAGATCCGATTGAGTACCGCTATTGTCGAAATGCAAATTGTTTAAACGGTTTGGAAGAAGGTGAGACAGCTCGTTCTTTCCTTGTTGGCAGCCTTACCGAAAAAGCCGACGAAATTAGCGGATGGGCAAATTGGGAACCCGAAAGCTGGGTAGATAATTCACAGCTCTCGCTCAACTTTGACGATGAATTGCTGCGCGGTTTGGAACTCGACCCGCAATACTTGTCCGAAAATATCAACGCTACACTCGACCTTATTGACAAAATGAAGGCAGCTGGTTTCAACACTTTGATTTTGACCCCTGTTTGGAATGTTTACAGCTACAAAAACCTACCGATTATCGACAGTGACCCATCGAACACCATCCCATCCTATGAATTAAACCGTATTGCCGCTTTAGCGCATTCAAATGGTTTGAAAATCGTCCTCTACCCTCAACTCGAAAATCCAACAGATATGGAAAACTGGTGGGAGAATTCTCAAAAAACCGAACTCTGGTGGCAGCAATGGTACGCAGAGTATGAGCGGATGGTTATGCATTCGGTCAAACTTGCCACGAGAATCCAGGCAGAACAGCTCATTCTTGGCGGACCGGCGGTCGTCAACAGCTATCCGGGAAAATTGGAAACAGTATCCGACAACTTTGGCACACCCAAAACCAGCGGCGAAACCTGGTCTAACTTGCTAAAAAAGACCGATGATTACTACCAGGGCGAATTGCTCCTGGCGCGATCAGTGGATAATGATTTCATTGAAACCTATGAATTCGATGAACATGTTCAAGGCTTTTACTTATTAATCGATTCCCAAAGCTTGTCTTCTGAGGAAGCGGAGTGGGTTCTTGACAGCACAATAGCTAATTTTCAAAACAGCCAAAACAAAGCTGTTTATCTTGCTCTAAAGACCACTGATATGGATCTGGAGTGGCAATATGACTACTATTATGCCTATCTGAATCCAATTTCTTACCGTGGATGGATTGCTGGTGTTTCCAGCCGCGGTTTTAACCCATCAATACAAACAACAGATTTCTCATCTTCAATTTACGGGAAACCTGCCTGGAATTTGTTTTCACAACCCAACAAAGGAGAATTAAAAAACTAATCATGAATCAGGTCAATCAAATAATACGGAACGAACTTGAAAAACTGGGCTTGGGGGCCGAACAAAAAGTTAAATATAACCAAACTGTCCCAGAGATTGTAACGGAATCTCTTATGCAGGATGAAACCGTTCTTGCCGATACCGGCGCACTGGTCGTAAACACCTCACCCTTTACCGGCCGCTCGCCTAACGATAAATATTTAGTCGAAAACGGTGATCCTGACCTTTGGTACGCCTCCGGCACAGAACCGATGACTGTTGATAATTTCCACAAACTCAAGGGCAAATTAATCGAAACCTTGAAAGACGAAACCATTTATGTTCGCGATGTGATGGCTGGGGCTGACCCCGAGAACAGTCTCCGGATTCGTGTTATCAGTGATATGGCTTGGCAAATGCTGGCTTCGAACAACATGTTCATTGCCAACCGAAGCTCCGAACCGCATCAAGACCCTGATTTCACCTTGATCGTTTCTTCCAAATTCGCCGGTGACCCGGCTGCTGACGGCTTGCGCTCACCCGCAATGGTTGCCCTGAATTTTGAAGAAAAACTGGTCCTGATCGGCAATACCCGCTATGCCGGCGAAGTTAAAAAATCGGTTTTCACTTTAATGAATTATGTCTTACCCAAACGCGACATCTTACCTTTGCATTGCTCTGCCAATATCGGCAAAGACGGCGAAGTTGCCCTCTTTTTCGGATTGAGTGGCACAGGCAAAACCACGCTGTCTTCTGATGAAGACCGTGCTTTGATTGGCGATGACGAACACGGCTGGAGCGATAACGGAACTTTCAACTTTGAAGGCGGTTGCTATGCGAAAACCATTCGCCTCAACCCCAAGTATGAACCCCTGGTTTGGTCAGCGGTAAATCGCTTTGGTACCTTGCTTGAAAATGTTCCCCTCAATGAAAAAGACCATCCCAATTTCGATGATAACAGCATCACCGAAAACACCCGTGCTTCTTATCCGTTGACTTTTATCAGCAACTACGAACCGAGTGGCACAGGCGGGCAGCCGACCAACATCTTCTTCCTGACCGCAGATGCCTTTGGCGTTTTGCCTCCATTGTCAAAATTGACAAAAGAACAGGCGATGTATTACTTCCTAAGCGGTTACACCTCTAAATTAGCAGGTACAGAACGTGGTTTAGGCAATAAACCCGAAGCAACCTTCTCTACATGCTTTGGCGCACCCTTCCTGCCCCTCAAACCGACTGTTTATGCCAAATTGCTGGCAGAAAAATTGGAAGAACACGGCACCAAAGTTTGGCTGCTCAATACCGGTTGGTCCGGCGGTGGTTTTGGCGTCGGTGAAAGAATCGCCCTGCCCCTCACCCGTGCAATGATCAGTGCCGCTCTGAATGGTGAGTTGGATAATGTTCCGACCCACATTCATCCGATTTTCAATGTTGCTATCCCGAATACTGTTCCTTGTGTTCCTTCTGAAATTCTCAACCCCGAAATGTCCTGGGAAGACAAGGAAGCCTATCAAATTGATGCAAAAGCCCTGGCAGCCAAATTTGTTGCCAACTTTAAGAAATACGAAGAAAACGTTGGACCCGAAGTCCCCGCTTCCGGTCCCGTTGCCTGAGGAGCAGGAGTTGTAAATGGATAAATTCATCATTCAGGGAGGCAAGCCACTTCATGGCACAATGCGACCATCCGGGAATAAGAACGCCGCACTTCCGATGATGGCTGCTTGTCTGTTGACCAAAGAGCCGGTTATCTTGAAAAACATGCCTGACATTCAGGATACCCGAACGATGGCAAAGCTGATGCAGAGCCTCGGCGTTGAAATTAGCAAAGATCCAGAAAATTCAACCTGGACCTTTCGTGCCGAACATATTCGCCCTGCCGATCTCGACCCTGACCTTTGTCGTCAGATTCGAGCTTCAATCTTACTTGCCGGTCCGGTTACCGCCCGATTTGGCGATCTGAAATTGCCACCTCCTGGCGGTGATGTCATCGGTCGAAGAAGAGTAGACACGCATATCCTGGCACTCGAAAAACTTGGCGCAATATTCAACTATACCAACTACTTTGAGTTTTCATCCAAAGGTTTAGTCGGGGCTGATATCTTGCTTGATGAAGCCAGTGTTACCGCGACCGAAAACACGATTATGGCTGCGGTTCTGGCAAAAGGAACGACCTATATCCGAAACGCAGCCTCTGAACCGCATGTTCAACAGCTTTGTCATTTGTTGAATGCGATGGGTGCAAAAATTCAAAACATTGGCTCAAACGTTTTGGAAATTGAAGGCGTTGACGAACTGCACGGGGCAGATGCTACAATTGGGCCTGATTACCTTGAGGTAATCAGCTTTGTCGGTGCAGCAGTTGTTACCGGAGGCGAAATTCGTATCAAAGATGCCGGTGTTGAATATCTGCGCATGGTACAGCTGGTTTTGGAAAGAATTGGCGTCAAAATGATTTTTGACGGCGATGATATCCTCGTTCCTGCAAATCAAGTTTTAGAAATTCAACCCGATCTTGGTAACGCAATTCCAGAAATTAGCGTTATGCCCTGGCCAGCCTTCCCCACCGACTTAATGAGCATCGCTATTGTCATTGCAACCCAAGCAAAGGGAGCCATCCTCTTCCATGATTGGATGTATCCCAGCCGTATGTTCTTTATCGACAAGCTTGTCTCGATGGGCGCACAAATTGTTCTTTGCGACCCCCATCGCTGTATCGTCAATGGTCCGACAAAACTAAACGCAGAAAAGCTCGACAGCCCCGATATCCGGGCTGGGATTGCCTTGGTTTTGGCCGCCTTGTCCGCGAATGGCGAGTCGACTATACGCAATGTAGGCCAAATTGACAGAGGATATGAGCGAATTGATGAGAAATTACAAGCACTGGGTGCAGATATTGTGCGTAAACGAACGGTGACCACTGCAAATTAAAAGACTTTGTTAAATGAAAAAGAGCCAAAGATTTATACTTTTTGGCTCTTTATTTTTTTTGAATGTCTGAATTATTTACCGGCAGCAACTTCCAAAAATTGATTAACGACATCTTTCAGCATCGGTTCGGGTAAAGCGCCTACCTGACGATGGACAATCTTTCCATCTTTAAGCATCAACATTGTCGGGATGCCCTGGACGCCAAACTTACCAGCCCATTCATTATTCTCGTCAGTGTTTACTTTAGCGACAATCAATTTTCCTGCATATTCTTTGGCAATTTTGTCAAGGATTGGGGCAACCATCCGACAAGGTCCACACCAGGGAGCCCAAAAGTCGACGATTATCGGCAATTCATTTTCCAAAACAGTTTTCTCAAATGCAGCATCAGTTACGTTAATTGGTTCTTCAAACATTTTCCATCTCTCCAATAATTTCAGTTAGTTATTTATCCAGAAGTATACAGCTCTATTTTTAATTTACAACATCAAAGACTAAACAAATTAGTTAAATTTTTCTAAGAAAGCGGGAATAAAAACCAAACCACCAATGACGATAGCGATAAAAGCAGCGAGCAAAACCGAAGCCGCCCCAACATCTTTGCTAATTCTTGCCAAAGGATGAATTTCTGGGCTGGCGAGATCGACAATCGCCTCAAGTGCCGTATTCAGAAACTCTGCCATCCAGACCAAACCGATGACCAATAAAATTGCCAGCCATTCCAATCTTGAAATCCCCAACCAAATGCCAAGGGCAATAACACCAATCGTGGCAGCGAAATGAATCCAGGCATTTTTTTGAGTTTTTAAGACATAAGCAAGACCGTGAAAAGCAGCCTGAAAAGAATTTATTCTGCTTTTCACGAATATCTCAGCTTCTTTTTGTCTATTATCAGGCATTTCCTTCACCAAATTTCAAAAGCAAGGTAAAATATGAACCTGGCCCTTATGTAGTCTGCGGGTGTTGCCAAGTGGTAAGGCATTAGCTTCCCAAGCTAACATTCGTCGGTTCGAATCCGATCACCCGCTCAGATTTCTTCAATGGTACGATAAGCTATTGAAATTCGCAAGCTATTTCATCCGGAATAGCTTGTTTCTTTTCCAAACTCAGAGCCCATAAACAAAAAACTGCTGAGACATCAGCAGTTTTTCTATAAAAAACATAAACTTAGTCCATCGATTTTTGATAAACCCGATGGTTTTTGTAATAGCGCACGCCCAAATTCTCGAGGTCTTTGCGCATTTGCACGGCGGTTTCAGCAACCTGGGTCAGTTCCGCATGAATAAAACGTGGATTGTCCCTTGCAGCCTCCAGAAGTGCCTTGAAAATTATTGCGTTCCCGCCCATCCCCTGATATTCAGGCAAAATACCAATGCCGTTGAAATCCAGCCATTTTGTTGTTTTGATTGCGTATAAGAGACGGACTAATTCAATTATTCCTACTTTGCCTTTATTTTTTTGCAAAGCTGCGCTAACATCCGGAAATGGCAAAACAAAGCCTACAATTTCGTCTTCTTGGTTCACAACAATTTTGATCAACTTCGGGTCAAGCAATTGTAAGGCACTTTCCACAACCGTATCCAACTCACGGTCTGAAAGAGGATAATATTCCCAATTATTGACAAATGCCCTGTTATAAGCATCTTTAATCTTATAGATCCACTGCATAACTTCTTTTTTGTTACGGAAATTCATAACGCGAATTTTTCCATGCTTTTCGGCAAGTTTTACAGCTTGATTGACTTTTTCTGGTAAAACAAATTCCCTGGGGGAAAGATAACTGGAAACAAAATCCACTTCTTTGGTGAAGCCATAGTTTTCGACCAGTTTTTGGTAATACGGATAGTTGTAATTCATCATGTTCATCATGGCCCGTTGGTCAAAACCATAAATCTGAATCCCATATCCATCCAAAGGACCATAACCTTTCGGTCCTACAATGCGTTCCAAACCTCGGGCGCGAGCCCATTCGAAAACCCGATCAAAAAGTGCATTGGCGACTTCCTGATCATCAATCGCATCAAAGAGATAAAATTCGCCTTCCTTGCTCTTGTGATATTCGTTGAAGGGGTTGTTCATCAAAGCCGAAATTCGGCCAACCACTTTTCCGTCTCGGATTGCCAAAAAGAAATCCGATTCTGAATGATCATAAAAGGGATGGTTTTCCTTGTCCATCTTCAAATACGCATCGGACAGGAAGGGGGGTACCCACTGTGGAGAATCTTTATACAACTCAAATTGAAAGTCAACAAACTTTTTTTGCAGCTCTTTGCTGTTTACCTCTATAATTTCGAACATTTAAACCTCGATTTATAAATAATGTATAATAGTTATAACCTGAAAACCAGTTTATAGGTACGTTTTGTCGTGATTATTCACTATTTTAGTCCATTTCATTAGATTTTATAAAAACTCAGCAAATCGTTGTCATCAATCCGTCTTTGCGCTATAATTCCCCAGTTATGTTTTTAGAACGAAAGAGGTTTTAGATGATTGAAGTAAATGAGTTAAGAAAAGGTGTAACTTTTCAGTTAGACAACGCACTATATAAAGTACTTGAATATTCACACAACAAGCCAGGCCGTGGTAGCGCTACCATTAGAGTTAAAGCCCGCGACTTGCGCAAAGGGACTACTCTTGAAATGACTTTCATTTCAAGCGACCGTGTCCAGGATATCCGTCTGGATTATCACAATGTCCAGTATCTTTATCGTGATGATAATTTCTATTATTTTATGGATATGGAAACTTTTGAACAACCGGCTGTTCCAGTTGATTTGGTAAAGGAATATGAAGGTTATTTGAAAGAAAATATGGAAGTAAAGCTGACCTATTTTGGCGATGAACCGCTTGATATAGAATTGCCGACAACCGTAGATTTGTTGGTGACCGAAGCCGAGCCGGCTGCCCGTGGTAATACCGCCACCGGGCTAACAAACCTGGTTACTGTCGATACCGGAATCAAAGTTCAAGTTCCGGCTTTCGTCAAAACCGGCGATACCATTCGCGTTGACACCCGTACGGGCGATTACGTTACCCGCGTTAGCTAAATATGAGAACTCCAGACGGCCGCGAATGTAAATTCTTTTATGGCGATTACTATCGCGGTCGTAATTTCGAAGAATGTCGGGCTTTGAGCAGCCCTGAAGATAAAAAGAAATGGACACCCAATCTTTGTTCAAAATGCCCAATGCCCGGATACCTTCGAAACAATTCTTGTCAAAATTTGGTGTATTCGGTATCCATAAGAAGTTTTTTCTTTATAAAAAAAATGAAAGTTAAAGCCTATTGTTCAAAAATTCATGACACAGTCAAAGATCCAAATGTTGGTTGCGGGCATTGTCATGAGGCAAATCTTTCAAAATCTGAATAACTATCAGAGTTTCGTTAATTCCTATTCAAAAAAGAATATCATATCCTTATATTGATATAATACCCACTTGGCACATTATGCCTATAAACGGAGGTAGTATTGAAATCTCGTAACCAATCATTTTTCATATCGGCAATTTTGCTTTTTTCACTTGTCGCTATGATTTTCTATGCATTCCAGTCCGGTGCGATCAACAATGAACCCCTGACAATCAATGAATTAGCCGCTCAAATCAATGCCGGAGAAGTAAAAAAGATTGAAGTTAAAGACGACGATCTTTATGTGACTTATCGAAACCCTAATTCCCCGGAGAGAAAAAGCACTAAAGATCCCCAAAGTGGCCTTGTTGAACAGTTAATCGATTTAGGCGTTTCACCGGACAAACTAAGCGATTCCGAAAATATAAAAATTCAAATCGTCTTGCCCGGTGTTTGGGATTCCCTTGGTGTCTTGCTAATCAATCTTGTTCCATTTATCCTGATGGGCGCGATGTTTATGTTTTTTATCCGTTCAGCTCAGGGTTCCAACAACCAGGCAATGCAATTCGGCAAATCCCGGGCTAAAGTACTTAGCGGTGAAAAGCCGACTGTAACTTTTGACGATGTTGCCGGTGTGGATGAAGCAAAAGAAGAACTCGCAGAAGTCGTGGAATTCCTCAAAGAGCCACAAAAATTCACCTCTTTGGGTGCTCGGATTCCAAAAGGCGTTTTGCTGGTCGGCTCACCCGGTACCGGTAAAACTTTGATGGCAAAAGCTGTTTCAGGCGAAGCAGGCGTACCCTTCTTCTCCATTTCAGGCTCTGAATTTGTTGAAATGTTTGTCGGTGTCGGTGCAAGCCGTGTCCGCGACTTGTTTGACGAAGCCAAAAAACAATCCCCTTGTATCGTTTTTGTTGATGAAATCGATGCCGTTGGTCGTCAGCGCGGCGCCGGCTTAGGTGGCAGTCATGACGAACGTGAACAAACCCTCAACCAATTATTGGTCGAAATGGATGGCTTTGGCACGGATACGAATGTTATCGTTATCGCCGCAACCAACCGCCCCGATATCCTTGACCCCGCTCTGATGCGTCCCGGTCGCTTTGACCGCCGGGTTATGATGGATCGCCCTGACAAAAACGGACGAGAGGCAATTCTCAAAGTTCACACCCGCGGTAAACCGATTGACTCCTCAGTCAACTTGGCAGATATCGCACGTTCAACCCCAGGTTTTGTTGGTGCAGACCTTGAAAACCTTGTCAACGAAGCTGCTATTTTAGCCGCCAGACGAAACAAAAAGATCATCACCCAAGATGAGGTTGAAGAAGCAATTGAACGCGTTATCGCCGGTCCTGAACGCAAGGGGCACGTTATGAATCCTCGCGAAAAGAAAATTGTCGCCTATCATGAAGTTGGCCATGCAATTGTTCATACCGTTCTGCCTGAAGCAGACCCTGTTCAAAAAGTCTCGATTGTTTCCCGGGGTTCAATGGGTGGCTTCACGATGGCACTGCCGGTTGATGACCAGCATCTTGAATCGCGGAATATGCTCACCGCACAATTGGCAACCCTCTTAGGCGGTCGTGCCGCAGAAGAAATCATGTTCAGTGATATCACCTCCGGTGCTTCGAATGACATGGAAAGAGTTACCAAATTAGCCCGCCGCATGGTTACTCGACTTGGTATGAGCGAAAAACTCGGACCGATGGTTTACGGTCAAAAAGAAGAATTGGTTTTCCTGGGCCGCGAAATCTCTGAACAACGCGATTATTCCGAGATTGTTGCACAAACAATCGATGAAGAAGTTTCTAAATTAGTGAATGAAGCTTACGCAACGGCCAAAGGCGTTTTGAGCCAATACAAAGATAAACTCGTTGAGATTTCTGAAAAATTGTTGGAAGTTGAAACACTGTCCAAAGAGGAGTTTGAAGAATTATTCCCAACTCCGAATGAGAAGAATCAGGGTATTCCTGCCTTCAATCAAAGCTAAACTAAACAAACTTAGTTCTAACAAGACCCAGCATCTTTTCCAGGATTGCTGGGTCTTTAGCATCCAGCCAAGTAATCTCCGGGTCTGTTGGTTTGAACCAATTTGCTTGTCTTCGGACGTATTTTCGGGTGTTTCTCTTGATGAGCATAACGGCTTCTTCTAAGCTGATTTCTCCATCCAGGAAGCTTATCATCTCGGTATAACCAATCACCCCCATTTTTAAGAGAGCATTTTTATAGCCTTGAGAAATCAACTCTCTGACCTCATCTTCGAAACCATCACTCAACATCTGTTCAATCCGATTGTCTATCCTTTGATAGAGCTCCTGCCGTTCCCATTGCAAACCGATAGTGAGAATCTCAAATGGAGACTCACCTTTTGTTCGAATTTCAGAAAAACGCCTTCCGGTTTTGAAAATAACTTCCAAAGCCCGGACCGTTCGTCTGTGATTTTGATAATCTATAAATTCAGCCGCTTGTGGATCCAAAACTTTCAGCTTTTCATAGAGAGCATCAAAGCCCAACTGCTCGCCAATATTTTCAATGACGTCCCTCATTCGGTGGTCTGCTTCAAGTTCAGGCACCTGCCAGTTTTGACTGATTGCCCGGATATATTGCCCGGTGCCACCGCTCAAAATTGGCACTTTACCTTCCTCATTCAGTTGGAATATTAGCCTTTCAGCATGCTCCTTATATTCCCCGAGACTCCAGGGAGAATCCAAATCAGCATAGTTTATTAAATGATGCTTTACTTGCGAAAGTTCTTCCGGGCTTGGTTTTGCTGTCCCAATATTGAGCGGTTTATACAGATAACGGGAATCCGCAGAGATGATTTCGGTATCAAGGGCTTTAGCCAGCTCGATGGATAACCGTGTTTTCCCCGAGGCAGTCGGTCCAATCAAGATAATCAGTTTTGGCTTTTGTTTTTTCATACTAAAAATCCAACGATACATTTTGGTAATGAATAATTTCAGGCTTCTCAGATCCGAAACTCTCAATAACAACTAAGTCAATTTGCCATTCCTGACCAAATTTGGCGTTTTTATCCAGATAAACTGTCATCGTATCGGCAATTGCCTGGATTTTCTTCTTCGTAATGCTATATTCGGCAAAACCGTACTTTCTCGAGCGTCGGGTCTTCACCTCGACCGCAACCAAGACATCATCAACGCTCATTATCAGATCAAGCTCACCATAACGGCTATGGAAATTTCTTTCAAGCAGCTTATACCCCTTTGCGGTCAGATAATCCAAAGCCAGGTTCTCACCCCAAGTGCCTAATTTTTTACGATAAAGCCTGTCTTCTGCCATAAGCAATAGTATAACCGCCTTAAAAGGATTTGTTATGCTCTAAATTTAACAATTCCAGCCTGTTTTAAGATAAAATTATAAAATTAAGAAAAGCACTAATCGAAAAATAAACAAAGGATTCCTATGACTGTTGCAGAGATTGTTACCATTGGTACAGAATTACTTTTAGGCGAAATACATGACACGAACTCCCGTTATATTGCTCGTGCCCTTCGAGATATCGGCGTGGACCTTTATCGCTTGACGACTGTCGGAGACAATCTCGCCAGAATTACCGCTACACTTCAAGAAGCATTAATGCGTGCTGATGTGGTTATCACGACCGGCGGCTTAGGCCCAACCGTTGATGACCCAACTCGTCAGGCTGTTTCAGACACATTTAATGTAGACTTGGTTTATCACGAAGAACTTTGGCAACAAATTCTTACCCGTTTCAAAAATTTCAAACACACCCCGTCAGAAAACAACAAAAGGCAAGCTTATTTACCGGCAAATGCTTTCGCAATTACCAACCAAGTTGGCACTGCGCCGGCTTTTGGCGTTGAACTGGGTGTAAAAACGCTCATTTCCCTTCCCGGTGTTCCTACAGAAATGGAACACATTATGAAAACTTACGTAATTGACTATCTGAAAAATCGCTACAAACTTGAGGATCAAACTATTATGCCTTGGGTGATTCACACAATTGCTTTAGGCGAATCCGCGATCGATGAAATTATCGGCGAAATGGAAAAATTGAGCAATCCAACCGTTGGTTTGCTCGCTCACCCTAGCCAAACCGATGTGCGCGTTACCGCTAAAGCCCACTCGACCGCTGAAGCTCAACGCATGATGGAACCGGTTATTCGTGAGATTCGGGAAAAATTACACCCTTACATCTATGGTGAAAACGAAGACACAATCCAATCGGTAATCGGTGCCGAACTGATGAAAGAAAACAAAACGCTCTACGTTTTTGAGGTTGGAACAGACGGCATAATTTATAACCGGCTATCGGAACACATGTCACCGGAGAATTTATCGGGACAATTGCTTGATGTTGATGTTACTCATGACACCTTCAAAACATTGTTGATGGAATATCGTGATAAAACGCAAGTTGATTTCGTGCTTGGCGTCATGTTAACTCCTGACGAAAATGGAAAACAGCTTTATGCCGCATTGCTCGATGGAGATGAATTTTCAGAATATCAAAGAAGCTACAGTGGGCCCGTCGGTGATTCGCCGGTTTGGGCTTTGAATATCGGTCTCGACCAAATCCGATACCGACTAAATATGAGAAAGGAAAATCAGAATGCAAGTTGATGTATTATTGAAAAACGCCATAGTTCTAACCATGGACGAGGCATATAACCTCTACGACCGCGGTGCAGTCGCCGTACAGGGCGACCATATTGTAGAAGCAGGTGACGAAGCCTTAATGCTGAACAAATATGAGGCTGCTCAGGTGATTGATTGTGGCGGCAAAGTGCTTATGCCCGGCATGGTCAACACCCACACACACGTTCCGATGAGTCTTTTACGCGGTTTAGCAGACGATCGTCGTCTCGACGTTTGGCTGATGGGCTACATGATGCCGGTTGAACGAGAATTTGTTTCTCCCGAGTTCTGTCGCCTTGGCACTAAACTGGCTTGTGCTGAATTAATTCGCAGTGGTGTAACCACCTTCAACGATATGTATTATTTCGAAGATGATATCGCTGAAGCAACCGCTGAAGTTGGTATGCGGGCTGTTGTTGGGCAAACCGTTATGAAATTCCCAACTCCCGATTCCAGCTCGTATGAAGAAGCGCTCGATCGCTGTCGTCAATTGATTAACAAATGGGAAGGTCATCCTTTGATCGTTCCTTCAATCGCGCCCCATGCGATCTACACCTGTACAGCGGATGTTTTGAGCGGTTGCTCCAAACTTGCCCAGGAAACAGACAGCATCGTTCATATTCACGTTTCTGAAACCGCTGACGAAGTGGCTAACTGTAGAAACGCTGAAGGAATACCGGTTGTCCCCTATATCAAAAAATTAGGCTTGCTCGATACCAAGCTTGTGGCAGCACATTGTGTTCACCTCGATGTCGGAGAAATGCGCTCACTGATGCATGCCGATGCCGGTATCGCACATAATCCTTCATCAAACATGAAACTCGCTTCTGGTTTTGCACCAGTTGCAAAAATGCTGGAAATTGGTTGTAAAGTCGGTATTGGCACGGATGGCTCAGGCTCAAATAACGACCTCGATTTCTTTGAAGAAATCAGACTTGCCAGCTTTATCGCAAAACCAACCGCCGAAGACCCGACTGCTTTGCCTGCCAAACAAGTTTTGGCTATGGCAACCAGAATTGGTGCCCAGGCGATTCATATGGACCATATAACCGGAAGCCTCGAAGCCGGCAAACGAGCTGACTTAATTTTGGTTGATATCAACGTCCTGCATAATCAACCCCACTTCCATCGCGAAGCGGATGCCGTTTATGCCCGAATCATTTACGCTTCGAAATCAACGGATGTTACCGACGTTATGGTAAACGGAAAATGGTTGATGACCAATCGTGAACTCCATACTATCGATGAAAAAGAAGTTGTCTCTCAATCCCAAAAAGTTGCTGATGAGATTGACCAATTCTTGCGCGGACGTGAAGAATCTGTCCATTCGAAACTGATTGCAATCGGTGGTGCTGCCGAAGAAGAAAGCTTTGAAGTCCAGGCTAAAGTTATGATAGAGGACAGACAAGCGATTATTGATGCGATTAGCGAACAAGGCATCAAAGTCTTCAGCAAGCGTCATTATCATGAATATGACACCTATTTTAGCTTTGAGGATGAGAAACAAGGCCGTTTGCGCTATCGTGAAGATGAGATTATTGACAAAAAAGGCAAGATTGAAAATGTCCGCTCACGCCTGACCTTAATCGGTGAGAGATTCGACGAAGATAATAAGCATGCTCAAAATGTGATGCTTTCTCGAACCCGCTATTTTGCTCCTGCAACGCAAAGTTTGCGTTTTTATAAGGAATACTTCAAACCAAGCAATTCACTTGAAGTCGAAAAAGATCGCCTCCGTTTCCACGTTGAATTTGAGGGAACTGAGTTTTATATCAATCTCGACGAACTGATCAAACCCAAGCTTGGAACCTTCCTTGAAATAAAGAGTCGCACATGGAGCCGTGAAGACGCAGACCAAAAAACTGCTTTGATTCACGCCCTATACGAAAAATTGGGCGTTCGAGATGTAGTAATCTTAACTGATGATTATCTGGAGATGGTAGAAAGACAGCTTAGCTAAATTGAGGTAAAAATGACCAACAGATTGAAAAAAATAAATGTGCTGTTTGCCAGTGCTGAAATTGCTCCGTTTGCTAAGGTAGGTGGCTTGGGTGATGTTGCCTCTGCTTTGCCAACCGCTTTAAAAAGGGAATTTGCTGAGGAATTAGATATCCGTAGCATTATGCCTTTTCATTCTGTGGTAAAAACCTTCAACCCTGCGCGAAAGAAAATCGGTGATTTTTCTTTCAAAACCAACGGGAAAGAACTAAACTGCGAACTTTTTATCTCCGAAATAGAAGGCGTTCCGATTTATTTAATTGACAATGAGGAAATTAACCACAATTCACCTGTCTATAATGGTGATTGGGAATTAGATGGATTGAAATATGCCAGTTTCTCGCTTGCATTGCTTGAAGCAGCCAGATTTTTGGGCTGGAAATTCGACATTTTGCATGCGAATGACTGGCATACTGCTCTCGCCGTTTATGCCTTAAAAACAAAATATAAAAAAGATCCTTTTTTCAAGGATGTAAAGACCATTCTTTCAATTCACAACCTTCCTTACAACGGTTGGGGTTCCCAAAATGCGATGACTTCTCTTGGTTTCACGGCAAGCCTCGATAAAGATTTACCGGATTGGGCACGCTTTGTCCCATTGCCTTTAGGTCTGTCCGCTGCCGACAAAATCATTGCGGTTTCCCCGGGTTATGCTCGGGAAATTTTGACGCCTGAGTTTGGTTGCGGCATGGAGTCTTATTTGCAAAAACACAAGGACAAGCTTTTGGGAATCCTGAATGGCCTCGATGAAAATGAATGGGATCCGAGTCTGGATACTCAGATTTCTCATCAATTTTCAGTCGCCACACTTTCGGATCGAAAGCAAAATAAACTCGATTTACAAAAAGCTCTGAAATTTAAAGTTGATGAATCGATTCCATTGCTAACCGTCGTCAGTCGCCTGACACCTCAAAAAGGTATTCACAACATTCTTGAAGTCTTACCAGAATTGTTGGATAAGGAATGGCAATTTGTTTTGTTAGGTACCGGAAGCGATGAATTGGAAGAAAAAGCCAAAGAATTGAGCCGAAAGTATCCAAAACGAATTGCGAGTATTCTCAAATATGACGACGCCATCGCCCGTATGCTTTACGCCTCCGGTGATATCTTCCTGATGCCGTCTGAATATGAGCCTTGCGGCCTTTCACAGATGATTGCAATGCGTTACGGCAACCTGCCGCTCGCAACCGAAACCGGTGGTTTAGCAGATTCAATCATTGATTACAGCAACCACCCTGAACAAGCAACAGGTTTTCTCTATCAAGAGAAAAACAGCGAAGGATTAAAAAAGTCCCTCACTTTCGCATTAAAAACCTATCAAGACAAGGAAGTTTGGCAAAAAATGCAACTGAATGCCATGAAAGCTGATTTTTCCTGGCCCTCTTCAGCTCTACTATATATGCAAAATTACAAAACCCTTCACAAGGATATTTTATGAAAGCAAATCGAAAATCGGGTATTTTGCTCCATCCAACTAGTCTGCCCGGACCGGATGGGATTGGTGATCTCGGACCTGAAGCTTATCGTTGGGTTGATTTTTTGAATCGCAGCGGTACACAAATGTGGCAAATTTTGCCTTTAGGTCCAACCGGATATGGCGATTCACCCTATCAGTGTTTCTCTGCCTTTGCCGGGAATCCTTTTTTGGTTAATCCCCTCTTGCTCTTCGAAGATGGCTTGCTTTCGCATGAAGACCTTGCAGACCGCCCGGATTTTCCGCAAGAGGTAGTCGATTATGGTCCGGTAATTCAGTGGAAAACGACTTTGTTAAATCGTGCTTATCTTGGCTTCACCAAGCTTGAATCAAATGGACTAAGGGCTGAATTCGAGCAGTTTTGTGAAAATAAAAAATCCTGGCTGGATGATTATTCGCTTTTTATGGCAATCAAAGAAACGCAAAACCTTCATTCTTGGATTGAATGGCCGATTGAGCTTAAGTCCAGGCAAACCGAAGCGATGAATCAAGCGAGAAACGAACTGGCTGATAAGATTGAAAAACATAAATTCAACCAATTTTTGTTTTTCAAACAATGGATGCGCCTCAAAAATTATGCCGTTGAAAAGGAAGTTCAAATTATTGGCGATATGCCCTTTGTCATCTCAATGGACAGTTCGGATGTCTGGGCTCAACCGGAATTATTCCTGCTCGATGTAGATCTCAATCCAAGTTTTGTCGCCGGAGTTCCGCCTGATTATTTTTCTGCTACCGGTCAGCTATGGGGCAACCCTCTCTACAATTGGCAAAATCATCAAGATGCTAATTTTGAATGGTGGGTTTCACGTTTGGGTGCAACGCTCGAATTGGTCGATTTAGTGCGTTTGGATCATTTCCGTGGTTTTGCGGCTGCTTGGCATGTGCCTTATGGGAACGAAAACGCAATCGAAGGCGAATGGAAATCAGGCCCGGCTGTAGAACTTTTCAACACCTTGAAACGTTCCTACCCCCAACTGCCCATCATTGCTGAAGATTTGGGTGTAATTACAGACGATGTTGAAAGCTTGCGAAACGACTTTTATCTACCCGGAATGAAAATTCTCCAATTTGCTTTTTCAGGTGATCCTGATGACAGCTTCTTGCCCCACAACTACCCCGAACATTGCTTTGCTTACACCGGATCGCATGACAACAACACTGCCAGAGGCTGGTATGATGATGCCTTAGAAAGCGAGCAAAAGTTTTCCCGCGATTATTTACATTTCAATGATGCGGACCACGCTGCCGAGGCGATGATTCGCTCCGTTTGGCAATCGGTTGCCCGGGATGCAGTCGCTCCTATGCAAGACTTTTTAGGTTTAGGTACCTCAAGCCGCATGAACATGCCGGGGACCACCTCTGGTAACTGGAAGTGGAGGATGGCTCCGAATGTATTAACTGACGAACTAAGCGAAAAAGTTCGAAAAATGAATTTCCTTGCCGGTCGTTTTTCGGAGGAGAAGAAAGCAAACTACAAAGCTTGGTTGGACATTCAACAGGCTGATCTGGTCAAGCCTCATTAGGATTTGCACTCAACGCAATCACGAGACCAATCAAAATCAATGTGCCGCCGGCTATTTCAATAGCTGACGGCAATTCTTTTAAGAAGACCATTGCTAAAATTGCCGATCCCACCGGTTCAAAAAGCAAGGCTAATGAGACAGTTCTCGCCGGTAGCCTGGTAAGGGCTTTGTTCATCGAGGTATGACCAATTGTTTGCGGAACCAAAGCCAGTATGAACAAATAGAGAAATACTTTCGGTGGATAGGCTTGAAAGCTGCCTTCCAAGAAGAGCAAAACAATCCCCAAAACCAAAGCTGCGACCGAATAGACAACGCTCACATAGAGTTCGGTCGACATCTTAGAAGAAATCTTCCTGCCAATCAGAAGGTATCCGGCAATCATCCAGGCACTCAGGAGTGACATTAACAATCCTTGCCAATTGTTTTCTCCGTCATTCCCTCCGGCTAAAAGAGCAATCAGCAAGCCACCGCAAAAGGCAAAGAGAATCCCAAGATAAAACCTTTTGGGCACTCGCTCTTTTAGCAGTATAGGCGACAATATACCAACCCAAAGGGGAGAAGTTGTTGCAAAAATCACCGAACTATTGACCGAGACCAAATCCAATGACCAAGTCCACAAGGCAAAGTGAGCTGCCAACAAAATTCCGGAAAGAATTAACAACCAGATTGTTGATTTATCCAGCTTTTCTCTTTTCTGCTTGGGTCTTATGAGTAAAATTAAAATTGCTATCACAGCGGAGAATGCCATTCTGTAAAAAGCAATTGCTATCGGACTGGCGACTGCTAAAGAGACTTTAATCAAAATTGCAGCAGTTGAAACAGCGAAAACGCCAATAACTAAAAGGAAGTAAGGTGAATCGTTTTTTGATTTATCGTTCATTCAAATAAAAAGCAGGTATGTCTTCCATACCTGCTTTGCTCCAATTTATAATGTTAAGATAGTTTTTCTTTTGCAGATACCGCGGCACCGATAATCCCAGCCAAATTTTGAAGTCTGGCAGGAATAACCTTGGTTTTAATGGTAAAGTATTTTTCGTACTTCTCAAATTGCGCACTGATTCCACCGCCTAAGATAATCAAATCAGGACTCAGCAGAAATTCATAAACGGACAATGAATGGTTTAAGCGAACCGCCCATTGCTTGTAGGTCAGGTTTTCTTTTCTTTTTACCGAGGCTGTTGAATATGTCTCGGCAGATTTTTCGCCAACCAGCATGTGGCCAAGCTCCGTGTTTGGCACCAAATGTCCTTCAACAAAAAGCGCAGTACCCAAGCCGGTGCCAAGCGTCAGAAACAAGGCTACATTTACCTCACGGGCTTCCGGTGCTCCAAAACGCATTTCACCCATCCCTGCCGCATCGGCATCATTTAACACATAAGCAGGATGACCACTTGCGTCAGATATCATTTTTGCCAAATCTACCCCAACCCAAGCTTGGTGCATATTAACCGCGGTGGTTATGACGCCTTTTTTAACCGGACCCGGAAAACCGGCACCGATTATGCCTGAATAATTGAGTTCTTTTGCAATCTTAATAATGTCCGAAACGATATCCTTGGGCGATTTACTATCTGAGCTTTTTCGACGAACACGTTCCGAGACCAATTCGCCGGTCAGTGTGTCAACCAGTGCACCTTTTGTGGCAGAACCACCAATGTCTATCCCTAAAACAATCATCTTTTACCTCACTCACACCCGTTTTCCAGGTGTTCTCCATATGTAATTGCAAAATTATGAGTCAAACTTCCGTCGCATTTCGCACGGAAATAAAAATAATCACTTTGTTCAGGTCTAAAAGCTGCCATAATTGCTTCTCTACCCGGATTGCTGATTGCGCCGGGAGTCAAGCCAAAAACTTTATAAGTATTATAGTCGGAATCGACCGCTAAGTCATCATAAGTCAGTGGACTTTTCCACCAATTTTCGCCATTTTGGTTGTAGCCAATTGCGTATTGAACAGTCGGATCGGTTTGCAATGGCATATTAATTTCAAGCCGGTTATAGAAAACCGATGCTATCAAGGGCATTTCTTCACTGGCAAGCGTTTCCCGCTGAATAATCGATGCCAGAATGATGATTTGGTCAGTTGTCAGTCTTTGACTCTGCTCATTTTTCAATGGTATCGCTTCGTCAATAACAGCTTGCGTTCTGCCAAGCGCTTCATCAACAAATTCTTCGCTGGTGATTGTCGGTTTTAGGCTATATTCGCCAGGATGCAGGTATCCTTCAAGCGATCTGTCTGCAGGTAATTGTAAGTTTGAGCGAATTTCTGAAGGTGGATTTTTTGCATAAGCTAAGAATGCATCTCCATCGAATTCAAAACCCAATTGGTCAATGACTTGCGCAATTTCTTCCAAGCGCCAACCCGCAAAAATTGTGAAATGCAGATCCCGGTTATCTCCCTTTGAAATCAATTCAAGTGTTTCAATCGCATTCAAACCGCTGCTAATCGTATACGTTCCCGGGCTCAAAGAGCGATCATAACCTTTATAAATCATCAAATCACAGGTTGAAATTGCAGAATTAACAAAGGCGTCTTGCTGCAAATTGCGGCAGACATCCGTTGCAGTGGCATCGTTATTTAGCTCAAATTTTCTCTCAGATCCATTATCAAAATTCACCTTTTCTTGCAAATCATCCAAGTTGCGATAAAGCCTGATCGAATAACGCAGGTTATTAAGAAAGCTAACTTTTGGACCCGGTGCGCCTAAAACCTCCCCATTTTTATGCACGGCAAACATCATGAAAAGAACCGTCGCAAGAGCCAACAAGAAGAGAATTATCAGAATAATAATCGGAGTTTTATTAGTTTTTTTCACTTTTCCCTCTTTCGTCGCTCAACTGATGGTTGTCCAAATAATCTTGCAATATAATCGCTGCGGCTTGATCATCCATGGCAGTTTGCCGTTGTTTCTTACTCTCACCACGTAGAATAGATGTTTCAGTTGCTTTCTTGGTTGAGTTAGATTCATCCCAACCAATCACTTCGCATTCGGTTTGATTTCGCAATTCTTCAATAAATCGGTTAACCGACCGCGCCCTTGGGCCAATGCTTCCGTCAGCATCAAGCGGCAAGCCAACAATTATTGAGGAGCATGCTTCTTCAGTAGCAATTGCTGAAATGGTTTTAGCATCTTCCAGCCTTGACACATGCATAACTATGCGCAAAGGACGGGCTAATGTAAGGCTTAAGTCGCTAATTGCGATGCCGATTCTCGCGTTGCCATGGTCGATGCCTAAATACTTCATAAGCCTTTATTTCAGGTGAATACTGATCACTTTTTTCCCTTTTTGCCTTAGGGCGTTAATATCGCCCAAAGCTTGCGCACGTTGCAGTGTTCCAAATGTCATCTTCTCACCTGGTATTTCAAAATCTTTGTTTGGGTCTTTAGTGATGGTGATGAAGTAGCCAGTTTCGAGGCCGCCCTTATGGAATTGCCCGGTTGAATGCAAAAAACGCGGGCCGAAACCAAGCGTTGTTGCCCGATTATAGCGGTTCAACATTTGCGTACGCAAAGCCTGCAAAAATGCTTCATCATCTTTCAAACGCGGAACAAAAGCATTGATGGCAATATAGCCATTTTCAGCTAAATCTTTCATAAACAGATCAATCACATCGAGCAAATTCTCAGCACCGGATAAATCGGGTAGGTTTTCGCCGTATACAGCAAACCCAGAATTCTCCCAAACAGGCTTTCCTTCTTCAAGAACGCCTTTTTCCTGATACTCTGCAATCTTTTCTTTTGTAATCGTTTTGCTCAATTGCACATTAGGTTGATCAAAAGGATTTACCTCAAGGACAGCGCAAGCTATTGCTGTGGCATACTCCCAACGATAAAATTCCTTTGCCAATTGATAAGGATCGCGCACAGGGATTTCAATAACCGGATAACCACTTTGTCTAAGTTTTTCAGCGAATTCAATTTTCTCGTTATCAACCGAAAGGTAAACAAAAATCCGATCTTTTGGATAGTCCATTGATTCAAGGAAGGCTTCGTTTTCAACTGGCAAAATACCCTTGCCGTCTTTTCCGCTGCTTTCGGCGATTAATTGTTCCAACCAGGGAACTAATGCAGAAGCATAATCTTCGGTGATGAAGGTCAATTTGTCTTTCCCGGCTTCCGCAGCCGCCCCGATTAACAAACCTAAGCCTAAGTTTGGATTAGCCGCATAGGGCACGCTCTCTCGGCCTATTTCTTCTGCTTTGATTGCTTCGTCGAGGAATTTGCTTAAATCAACACCCATAACCGCAGCTGGCAGTAATCCAAAAATTGTGAAAACTGAAAAGCGCCCACCGACGTTTGCCGGAGCGGAAAAAACGCGCCTGAATTTCAACTCGTCCGCTTTTTCTTCTAAGGATGTCCCCGGATCGGTGATGGCAATGAAATTAT
>JAGOIM010000066.1:0-2515 GCA_017995665.1 Anaerolineaceae bacterium
CCTTTAGCAGTCAGTAACTGATTGAAGAAAAGCACCGTAAAACCTGCCAGCATAAAATGTGAAAGAATCACACTCAGGCGCAGAGCTGTCCGCAATCCTTGCTTTTCAATCAAATTAATTGTTTTATCAACTTTTGCCTGATTTTCCGCTGCCAAACCAATTAACCATGGCAAACGGACGTGATTGAATGCTGATTTTGCCGCAGAACTGATCAAATCGGTAGTCAAAAAGACCACCCAAATGATTCCCAACCAATATACTTCGTCCACTTTATCCTATCCTTCTTTTTTGTGTGCAGGCACGCCATAAACCAGCGTGTTATCCGGGACGTCTTTCGTGACGACCGAACCTGCTCCTGTTCTGGCATTTTTGCCAATTTTGAGTGGCGCAACCAACATTGTGTCGCTGCCAATAAATGTGTCATCCCCGATTTCCGTGAGATGCTTATGCTTTCCGTCATAATTACAGGTGATCGTGCCTGCTCCGATATTGACGTTTTTCCCAATATTCGCATTGCCAATATAGGAAAAATGGCCCATTTTTGTGCCTTCTTCGAGAACTGAATCTTTCACTTCTCCAAAATTGCCCATGTGAACATGATCTTTCAAAACGGCACCTTTTCGCAAGTGGCAAAAAGGTCCCATTTCAACATGATTACCGATTTCGGCAAATTCGGCTACAGAATTCTTGATCATGCAATCGTCGCCAACTTTTGTATCCAAAAGCGTTGTATCAGGACCAATTTGGCAATTTTCGCCGATGACTGTTTTCCCGCATAAATGTGTATTGGGCAAAATGACGGTATCTTGTCCGATTATCACGTCAAGCTCAACCGTACAGGAGTCAGGGTCCAAAAAACTTACCCCTTCCAACATCCAATTACGAATGACGTTCTTTCGCAAAGCCCGTTCACAATCCGCCAGGTCAACCCTTGTGTTGATGCCCAGCCCCTCATTTGGGTCATCCAAAACCAGCGCATCCGCTTTTTTGCCTTGCTCCAGCGCCATGCCAACCAAATCGGTCAGATAATATTCACCTTTTGGCGAAGTTTTGATTTTTTTCAGATTTTTCCAAAGCCAGTCAGCCTGAAAACACCAAACCGAAACGTTATATTCATTCACCTTTAATTGTTCCTGGTTTGCATCAGCCTCTTCAACGATGCCAATCAATTTTCCGTCCGCATCGCGTAAAACACGTCCGAAACCACGTGGGACATCCCCCACCACACTGGTCATCGTCAAAATATTGTCATTGTCTTGATGGAATTTAATTAGATTTGCAATTGTCTCTTTGCGAATCAAGGGCATATCGGCGAAAGTGACTAAAACGAACTCAGATTTCCCAGCTAAAAGTTCTTCTGCGCTCATAACGGCGTGCCCGGTGCCCAATTGTTCGGCTTGCAAAGCAAATTGCACCTTGCCGTCGAATTCTTCCGAAATGTATTCCCGAACCAAATCGCTGCCATGTCCAAGCACAACAACCGGAGGCAAATCACTCGCGCCCATAACCACAGAAAGTGCGTGAGCGACGATTGGTTTGCCCAATAGAGGGTGCATCATTTTAGGCAGACGTGACTTCATACGCGTACCCATGCCTGCGGCAAGTACTACTGATGCAATTTTCATTTTTTACTCCAGGGATAAGCACGCAAAGTTACAAGGAGACTAAATTGTCTCTTCTTGTACTTGCGTAGAGGTGGGTCGTCTTCGTCTTTGTCCACAATAAATCAAGCCGGGGCACTTGGAGTCGAACCAAGATCAACGGATTCAAAGTCCGGTGTGCTGCCATTGCACCATGCCCCAATCACGTAGCTAATATTTTAGCACATAAACACAATTCAGCCAATTAACTACAGCGCTTTATTTTACATCACTTTCGCATAATGTGAAGGGTGAATTGTGTTTTAGTTGTGACTAAATTTTTCTCATCGAAAATCGATGATTTATCCTTCTTCTGGCTGAATTGACCAGTTGCTTTCGTTCTTCACAAGCAAATATGTCGTTTCTTTGCCGGAGGCGGTGTCACGGTAAACAAAGCTTTCTTTCGAATCGACAATTGCATCGCGCACCATATTTTTGAACGCCAGTGGTAATTTATCAGCCAAATTCGGTGGAATAACGTAAATATCTGACATCTCAGCCAAAAGGTTTTGTTCAGAATCAAGAATTGAATGTCCGCCGGGAACACTCACGATTCCATAGTCGTCTCCCTCATACTTAAAAATACTGGTTCCTAACTCCAATGCAATTTCAAGGTTTAGGCGGAAATCAAATTTGCTGATCGTCTCATTGAAATTTGGATCGTATGCCTCAATAAAGGCTAAACTTGCCAAAGCAGCATCGCGTGCAAGAGAAATTTGCACAATTTTCTTGGTTTGAGAAACAACATATTTTTTACCTGCGTATTCGAAAGTTTGAATATCCTTCTCAAGCACATCCTCAATTACCGATAGAAAGTCGTCAGACATCAAGGCAGTTCCGACTGGCGTAATTTCACCCAAAATAGCTTCGGCGAC
>JAGOIM010000066.1:2615-7723 GCA_017995665.1 Anaerolineaceae bacterium
GCAATAAAAAAACCGCCTCTTTCGAGGCGGTTTAGTCTATCTAAACCAAACCTTTGTCATAAACAGAATAATTAGCGCATAAACTGCTGCAAAGGCTAAGGCTATTGTTAGACCGGCCAGAACTGCATAGAAAGTGTATCTTCTGGCATCCGAATTTGACATCCGTTCGCCATACATTTTGACTTTTGCTTTGCGTTCTGCTTCGCTTTCCCGTCTTTGGTTATCTCTCACCTGTTTGTCATACCAGGGAGCGCCCTCAACGTTCATATTAGCGATTACGCGGTCATCTTCGTCATCAAATTGCGTTTTCTGAGTCCTCATCAATTAAAACTCCTTCGTTATTGAACAAGTGACATTTTACTACATGCTCTGGTTCAATTTCACGAGTTTGTGGAGCCTCAGTTTTACAAACCTCCATTACATAGGGGCAACGCGTATGGAACTTACAGCCCTTGGGTGGGTTTGCCGGTGAAGGAATGCTGCCTTCCAAAATGATGCGATTCATCTTATAGCTTGGATCAGGCACCGGTACGGCGCTCAACAAAGCTTTGGTATAAGGATGCGCAGGATTGGCAAACAGTTTTTTCTTTTCAGAATATTCGACGAGATCGCCCAAATACATAACGCCGACATAATCAGAAATATGTTGAACAACTGAAAGGTCATGCGAAATGAACAGATATGCAATGTCGTTATTATCTTGCAACTCTTCGAGCAAGTTGATAATCTGCGCTTGAATAGAAACATCCAAAGCAGAAACTGGTTCGTCACAGACAACGAATTCAGGGTTCAAAGCCAAAGAACGAGCAATACAAATACGCTGGCGCTGCCCACCGGAAAATTCGTGAGGATAGCGATCTTTATGATAAGGTTGCAAACCACAGGCGAGCATAACCTGATTCAAATGAGCTTCATACTCCCGCGCAGGAACAATGTGATGTTCCTTAACCGCTTCACCGATGATTTCACTAATCGGCATACGAGGTGAAAGACTCGAATAAGGGTCTTGGAAAATCATCTGTAATTTTGGCCGTATTGCACGCAACTCTCGACTATTCAAGCTAAAAACGTCTTTGTTATCAAAAATTACTTGTCCGCTGGTCGCTTGATTTAGGCGTAACATTGTTTTACCAACAGTAGTTTTACCACTGCCGGATTCGCCTACCAAGCCCATTGTCGTGCCCCGCTTAACTTTGAAGCTGATGTCGTCCACAGCTTTTACATGGCCGACAACACGCTGCATCACGCCAGCTTTAATCGGAAAGTATTGCTTAAGACGCTTTACTTCAACGACATTTTCGGGTTTTTCAGTAATTATTTCTTTATTTGCCATAATTAGCCTTCTTTTCCTCATCCTCATATAAGTAACAAGCTGCCATATGAGAATCGGTAAGGTGATATTGAGGAGGATATGGACCATCACATATGGGCATTCTGCGATTACATCGGTCTCTAAAATAGCAATAGTCTGGCATATTGATCGGATTAGGAACAGTGCCGGGAATGCTATATAACTTGTCAACTTCTTTGTTGATAACAGGCTTGGATGCCATCAAACCGATTGTGTAGGGATGCGAAGGAGAATTGAAAATTTCCTGAGCTGTACCCTTTTCAATGATCCGACCGGCATACATAACCACAACATAGTCAGCCATCTCAGCCACAACACCAAGGTCATGGGTAATCAACATAATGCTGGAGTTAATCTGATCTTTCAAATTGCGTAAAAGATCCAAAATTTGAGCTTGAATGGTTACATCCAGTGCGGTGGTCGGTTCATCAGCAATAATTAATCGAGGGCTACAAGCCAAAGCCATAGCAATCATAATACGCTGGCGCATACCACCCGAAAGTTGGTGGGGATACATTTCGTACACACCCTCAGCATTGGCGATACCAACCATTTCAATCATTTCAATTGTACGAGCTTTTACTTGTTCTTTCGTCAATTCAGGGAAATGAAGTTCGATCACTTCATCAACCTGATTACCGGAAGTAAAAACAGGGTTCAAACTTGTCATCGGTTCCTGGAAGATCATGGAGACTTCTTTACCGCGAATTTTCTCCATTACCTGGACCGGTGTCTTGGCAATATCATAAACTTTTTCGCCAGTGTTAAAACGAACGGTTCCTTTAACAATTTGTCCTTGCGGTCGTTGAACCAGTTGCATTAAGGATAATGCCGTAACAGACTTGCCACAGCCTGATTCACCAACCACACCAACAGTTGAACCTTGAGGCACATCGTAAGAAACACCGTCAACCGCTTTTACAGTACCAATATCGGTGAAGAAATAACAATGTAAATCGTCAAATTCAGCAACGTTTTTTGGGTCCCGCATCTGCGTCAAATATTCACTTTCGGGAACATTTTTGCGCTTTCGTTGTTTTTCAATCGCATCGGTAATTCTGCGATTTTCACGGGTAATACGAGCGGATTCTTTTGAAGATAAGTGAATCTTTTCGATAACCCGATTGTCTTCAAGTTCTGTTGTATCGTATTGTTTCAAATTATTTTCTTCGGTCATTTTCTCACCTTAGCGTCTCATTCTTGGGTCAAAAGCATCACGTAAACCATCGCCTACAAAGTTGAAGCCCAAAACGGTTAACATAATCATCAAGCCAGCCGGTAGCCAAATCCACCAATAATTAGCCATAACATAAGCATCCTTACCAAGGTTGATAATACTGCCCCAAGATGCCATCGGATATTTAATACCCAAACCGAGGAAGCCCAAGGTTGCTTCCAAAATAATCAGACTACCTAATGAACCGGTTGCTGAAACAATTAAAATAGGCATTACATTTGGAACCAAATGGCGGAAGATCTTTCGGCTGGTGGGAATGCCGGTTGCTTCTGCGGCAACCATAAAATCCTGCTCGCGAAGGGTCAAAATTTGTCCGCGAACCATTCGCGCAATACCTGTCCACCCTAAAATACCAAGAACTGCCATAAGGATAAACATTCGCTGGTAAGGACCAACTTCCAAAGTGTCCATAACAGAGGCAAGCATCAAGAGGATTGGCCAGGTTGGAATACTGTTAAACAAATCGACGAAACGCATCATAATGGTATCAACCGTTCCACCAAAATAGCCGGATATACCACCAAAAATGATGCCAATCACCAGTTCAATCAAAACGGTAACAAATCCAACCAACAAAGAAACACGCCCACCGTACATCAGGCGAGTGAACATATCCATGCCAGCGTTGTCTGTGCCAAGGATGTGTTCATCGCTGGGAGCTGCAAAGATATCAATCAAGGTTACTCGAACGGGTTTCTTAACATAGATATTCGCATTTACTCTTTGAACGGTATATTCAACCATCTCACCATCAGGTTCAGCGTATTGGAACTTCTCTTGCCGATGTGTAATGGCATCGCGGACCAGGGCTTTAAATTCTACAGTAAGGAAATCTTTGGCATCGAGAGGATTGATAACAATATTCGTCATCTCAGCCACAGGCTCTCCGTCCGGATCCAAAATTGCGACTGCCCCTTCTTCTCCTTGCAGTTCATACTTCTTACCATCAAGGGTGAAACTCTTTTCGCCTTTGGCTACTGCGGTACCACTGGCTACTCGGAAATCAAAGGAGGAAACCAAACTGGTGTCTTCCGAATTAACTGGATCCAGAATATCTAAACTTCCAACAGCAATATCAGTCTCTGTGAAAATTATAGATTTTTTTCCTTGGCGAGTTAATGTATAGTGAATCATGTCATGTTCGAATTCAGAATCACCTGCTTTTTCAGCTTTTAACAAGGCTGCTTCAAAGCCGGAAGGTAGCGTTTTACCTTCAGCCATAGTGATATTGCCCAACATAGATTCAGCAAATGGCTCTAATTGGAAAATTCTAAAGAAATTGTCTCCTTCTTCAACGAAAGAAAAACTTCTGTCTCCGCTTTCGAAAACCTCCAACCCTCTTCCTTTGGCAAGCAAGAAACGTGAACGTTCAGCTGCACCAAAGGTTTCGCCATCCTTAACTGAATAGCGAAGTTCGGTATTTACAATCGCTCCGGCAAAATCTTTTAAAGCAGTATCCGTTGTGTGGAAAATCTGCGTTTGGGTGTAAGGAGATAAAAATGGTCCCAGAAACGAGAACAGGAACATAACAGTCAGGATTATCAAGCCAACCACTGCCAGTTTATTCCTAAAAAACCGTTTCATAACTAACTGTCCCGGGGAAAGTGTCTTCACCCGGCGGGCGTCATCCAAAGCCATTCCCTGATTTTGAGGAGTTTGGCTAACTGGTTCGTTTGTTAAATTAGTTGATTCTACTTCACTCATCATCTTCACCTAATTAACCCTAACCCGGGGATCAACCAGAGCATAAGCTATGTCAGCAAAAAGAATGCTGATTTGGGACAAAATGATCAAAAAGACCATATAAAACATTGCGAACGGAATGTCTCCACGTGTAATAGCAGCATATGAAATATAACCAATACCAGGTATTTGAAACATGGTCTCGGTAATCATCGCACCGCCAAACATGCTTGGCAAAAGCCCCGCCATCATAGTTACCAATGGAATCAAGGTGTTTCTAAAAGCATGCCTGTTAATAACGGTTTTTTCTGGTACGCCTTTAGCGCGGGCAGTCCGGATATAGTCAGAGTTCAAAACTTCAAGCATATTAGTACGGGTATATCGTAAAATATCACCGATGCTAAGCATCATAAGGGTGATGACGGGTAAGACCAAATGATAAGCCTTATCCATAACTTGTTGGAATGGGGTCATTGTGGAATAAAAGCGACCGGTTAAGCCATAAAGGTCAAACCATCCCAAATTGATTGAAAAAATATATTTTAGAAGTGTTGCCAAGAAAAATGATGGCAACGATATACCCATTAAAGCAAAGGTTACAACAGCATAGTCAGTGGCGCTATATTGCTTCCTCGCTGCCAGGATACCCAATGGTATCGCTATTGTGAATTGTACTATTAATGTAATTATGTTGAGCGAGAACGACACCCAAATAACCTCGGTAAATTTTTGAGTCACTGGAATACCATATTGCCAGGATTCACCGAATTCTCCTTGAACAGCTTTACCCAACCAACCAAAAAAACCCTGAATAATCGGCTTATCAAGCCCATAATT
>JAGOIM010000006.1 GCA_017995665.1 Anaerolineaceae bacterium
TAGTCTTAGAAATTATTGGCTTTTCTCGCAATATTTTCAATAGGCAACTGTCTATTTTCATCAACAAACTCGACGTTTAGATTAATTTAAGTGCCTACAATCTGTGGGACATCAAAACCACCGTCTCGACATTCGCCGTTTGGGGGAACATGTCAAAAGCCTGGAGCGCGTCCAGTTGGTAGCCGGATTCATGCAGGGCTTTGAGGTCGCGGGCGAGGGTTGAGGGGTCGCAAGAGATATAGATGATTTGCTTTGGGCTCAGCTTGAGCAATGCCTGACGGGCTTTGACGTGCAAACCGGCGCGGGGTGGGTCGAGCAAGACCAAATCGGGGCTTTCGATTTGCCCAATCAATTCTGGTAAAAGGCTTTCAACGGGACCTTCATAGAGGCTGACGTTTTCAAATTCGTCCATATTGCTGACAAAATCAAAGCAGGCGGAGGGCGAGGCTTCGATGGCGGTCAATTGCCTTGCCAGAGGGGCAAGGAAGCGGCTAAACAAGCCCACGCCACTGTAAAGTTCGAGAATATTGAGCCCGCTTTGCCCATTTAGTAAGCCGAGAACATAGTGCAACATCTCTTCGGCAACATTCAGGTTGACCTGGAAGAAGGATTCGGGTGAAACCAAAAATTCTTTGCCCATAATCTCGTAAATCAGTGCGTCATTACCGCTCAGGTTGAGGCTTTCACCGTCAGGATAGAGGAAGGTGGAAGAAATTGGCAGCTCAAAGGAAAGATCGGGTGCCTGGTCGCCATCTCCTTCGAAAACGAGCATCAATTCGCCGTCGCTGTCGATGCGCATAGCCAGGCGAGTGATGCCGGAATCAGCTTCGAGCTCAATTTGAGTGAGCAGGGCGTTTATATCGTCCGGGGCAAGCAGGCATTTAGATATAGGAATTGTGTCGTTGGATGAGGCGCGTTTGAAGCCTAATGCGAGATGGACTCCCTCTTGACTTTCGTTTTCAATTTGTTCTGTCAGGACGGGGTGGAGCTGGATTTGATTGCGGTATGCAAAGGGGAGGTTCGAGGGGGTGATTTGAAAATCGGGCAAGGTTTGGAATTTGCCGATGCGCTGGAGCTGGTCGATTAGGAGTTCCTTTTTGGTTTTAAGTTGTTGCGCATAGTCGAGGTGTTGGTAGTGGCAACCGCCGCATTGGGTGAAGTATGGGCAGGGGGCTTCGATTCGATTAGGTGAAGCTTCGAGAATTTTGACCAGACGGGCGCGAAGGTAGCGATCTTTTTCTTCGCTGATTTCGACTTCGGCGACTTCGCCGGGGAGGATGAAGGGGGCGAAAACCGCTCGTCCATCGGGGAGCCTGCCGAGGCAATCGCCTCCGTAGACTAATTTTTCAAATTTTAGGGTCTGATTTTCCATAGTTGCCTCTCGATGGGATAATTTTACACCATTGGACGGGGAGCGGATTGTCAGGAAACAGGAAAAAGGAAACGGTGGACAAAATTGAGGGGATTTGCTATAATTTTGTTCACTTTTTAGGGCGCATAGCTCAGTTGGTTAGAGCGCACGGTTCACATCCGTGAGGCCGCGGGTTCGAGTCCCTCTGTGCCCACTAAAAGAAATCCAACGAGGAATTTTAGTGATTTTTTATTAAATGCCTCATGGATAAACTACTAACAGCCTCATGGCTAAAATCTGTTTGGAGGTGCCAATAAAAAAAAGTTGGCACTTTTTTATTATCTGACAAAGTCCAACATTATCTAATACAGGAGACTTGAAATGAAACAGATTACCTTTAATGAAGCCCTGGAAGGCTACATGATTTTTGCCCAAACCCGCCTTTCGGAAAATACGATCCGGGATTATCTCAACACTTTCACAAAATTCCAAAAGTTTCTGGGTGATGATTCGTATTTAGAAGACATTGGCGTAGCGCTCATCGAGAAATTCATGTTTTCTTACCGTCAGATGGCAAAGAAAACCTTAGTCAACTATCACATTGCCCTCTGTGCGCTTTGGACCTGGGCTTACGACCGAAAATTCGTGAACGAGAAAATACCGCAACAGTACCAACCACCAAAGCCCGATGCTATTGAAATAATCCCCTACAGCGAAGTCGATATCAAAGCCATGTTGATGTATTGCACCGTCTCAAAGTTTTACACCCGTCCAGGCACCAGAGAAACACAAAGAGGAATCCCGGAAGGCGAGCGACTCAAGACCATCATTTATTTGCTTTTGGACACCGGGATGCGAGCCTCTGAAGTTTGCAATTTGAAGATTCGGGATATCGACTTGCCAAACCATTACCTAAAAGTAATGGGAAAAGGCAGGAAGGAGCGCGTGATTCCATTAAGCCCAAAAATGGAACAAATCCTTTGGCGGCACATCTTCGACAAAAAGAACCAGCCTCTTAATCGCCCGGTATTCACAACCGCCAGCGGGCAAGCAGTTCGCCGCGACAATTTGCTAAAAAGCATCTACCGCTTGGCCAAACGTGCCGGTGTACAAAACGCAAACATCCATCGCTTCCGGCACACTTTCGCAATTAACTATTTGCGCTTTGGCGGCAAAACCGTCATGCTCCAGCGCATCCTTGGCCATTCCACGCTTGAAATGACTAAGCGATATCTTGCCATTGCAGAAGTCGATATCCAGGAGGATCACAAAATAGCCAGCCCGGTAATGAATTTGGGCATTTAACTTTGTACGAGTTTGGAAATTGGTGTCTTTTACCCTTGCAATATCCTAACGTTAGGAATATAATTAAGTCAGAAATTAGGAAAGAACAGGAAGCAAAATGAGATACGACACACCACACCCAATCGATAAAAACCCCGAAACCAATCAAAAATTGGCGGAAATAATCGAGAGCCTCAAAACTAACGGATGGCAAGGTCGTCCGGTCCTCGTGATGGACATCAATGCTTACACTGGCTGCCATCGCTTAGCGGCTTGCGAAATCCTTGAAATCGACCCCGAAACCCACGAAATGGAAATCGAATTGCCGGCTGGCCTATGGGATGAAGAATTTTACAGCGAAGCCGAAAGAGAGGAAATCCTTGGTTTATGTGACAACTTTTACGGCGCAATTGATGACGATGACAGATTGTCTGCAGCCGAAAGACTATTAGAACGAAGCATGATTGATGAATATAGCGTTGAGCTTTTGAGAGAAGAAGTTCAATCCAATATTGCCCAATGGAGCATCAAAAAATAAATAACTAATCGGAAGGAACTGAAAGAATCATGCTAACCTTATCTTACAACGACATCCTCGGCGATCAAGAACGCCACGAAATTACCGCAGAAATCACTACAGAGCACATGGCAAGCCGCTTTGGCGAGCCGGTAATAGTCCTGGAAGGTGATGCCCCACTGGATGCCATGAGTTGGTTTTTGATGGACTACCGCCTGCTAAAAGCCGATAGTCCGGAAGAAATCGAAATGATGAAAAAATGGTTGGAGCATGCCTTGTTTTTGACCGGGCAAAGCAATGCCGGTGCGCGGCTCGGCAAAATGAAAAGCGAAAAGAAAGCCGCGGCCTCCCGCGAAAACGGTAAAAAAGGCGGACGGCCAAAAAAGACACAAGACTAAAGCCCAACAATAAAGCCACTGACAATATCAGTGGCTTTTTTTGAGTTCATCACTCGCAGTGATTACACGGTATATTCATCTGGCTCAGGCTCATCAACCTGAACCAGATGCTCAGTCAACACCCAACCAGGCGGACTCTTGATTTCTGTCCAATCGCCCTGGCTGGCAATCCGCACAAGCTCCTGCCCTTTTTCAACCTGTCCCACTCTTTGTCCGGATACACTGGCACTGCCAAACACACCAGCCACTTGTGCAACACAAATCACTTTTACTTCTTTCTTCATTATGCTCCTTTTATTTACGCTTTGCGCTTTTTCAATCACGCTTTGCGCCTTTTCAATCATGTTTTGAATAGATGCAGACTCGGAAAATTCCCTGTGAAGGTTGCCCGAAGCGTGAACTAAACAGAATTTCATCGCCCTGCCACGGGTCGCGGCATTTGTAGTCATCGCCCACTTTTTCCGTAAGCACAACCCAGTGTTGCTCAATGGCTGATGTCTCGATGTCTAAATCTACGTGAACCAAAGCCCAGGCTCCCTTTGCAAGCCAATCGTCAATCTCCGCAAGGTTCGTCACCCCAAACCACGGCTCCCGCCAAACGGAATAGTCAATATCCCAAACCACAGGTGGAACTTTCCAGTAGAGCAATGGTGTGCCGGCAGGAAAGCCGCCCTTAGCTTGCAGTTTTGTATTCACCGTTGCCGGTGTTTCTTCATAGCCATACTGGTTTAGAACCATCGTCAAACTTGTGATCAAACATCCTTGTTGACCAATGGTAATTGTCGGGCTGTAACCCAGTTTCACGTTTTTCCACCGCGGATCACGTTGTGCCAATACTTCTTGATTAGGCGGTTCTGGTTCTACCGGCTCTACTGGCTCATTGATACGCTCATAATATTTGGCCATACTGTAGCCGTTTGCAAGTTGCAACCAGTCGCCATTTGTGCCCTTTACCTCTACAACATCGCCCGGATAATTGCGGACTACAACCGCACCGGTCAAATCAGGTTTTCTTCTGACGAATACATATGGCGTTGCCCAGGCGTACACTTTCGCTTTGTATGATGGTTCGGGGTCGCTAATGCGTTCGTAATAACGACTCATTGAGTAACCGTTGCTCAACTGATACCAATCGCCTTTAGTAGCCAGAACGTCCACTACATCGCCCGGGAAATTCGTACCCACAACCTTACCGGTCATAGCAGGTTCTTCTCTCACAAACACATATGGCGTTGCCCAAATGCAAACCCTCGCCCTGAAGCCTATTTCCGGAATAACCGGTTCAGGCTCCGGCTCTGGTTCCGGCTCAACTTCGCCTATCCACTCCAGAAACTCTTTATCGCCAAATCTGAAGCGATTTACATCAAGGGGTCCATTGTAGCCATCGATGTTTCCTTCGGAAGTGTACTGCCACAACCAGTAATCCGACCAACCTTGCGGAAGCCAGTTGTAAATATTCGTGCCATACAATGCCGCCCACATCTTTTTGTCAGCAAAGTAAACGCCATTCATAATGGCCGCCCACTGCACTTTTGAAGTGTAAATGCCCTCAATGTAATGGATTTGCGCTTCAACGGCATTGATGTAATTAATCACTTGTTGCTGTTGTAAGGGCTCTGCACCATTTTCCCGCTCAACATCCGTCCAATATTTCAGCTGAAAAGCCTTACCTTCGGTAGCAATTTTCAAGCGGTCTACCTGCGATTGCACACTGTGATATTGGGTGATGTAGTGATAGTTACCCACCGGGTGTTTGCGCTTGACCGCAATTTGGTAATAATGGGTGTCAAAATGGCGGTCAACTTGCGCCCCATAAGCCGCCCTCAAAATCACGCCCGATGTATTGGCCACAAGCTTGTCGTAGTCAATCTTAGCCGGGTCTTGATGATGTGATATGTCAATGATTGGTTTCATTTTTACCTCCTAAGTGAAATAGCCTGTTATGTAGATATAAACAGTCGCTGCGTTTGCACCAATTACGGAATACACAAAACTCCCGCCGTTTATCGGCACAACTCCATTACCGTCTTGAATCAAGTTTGTTGATGCTCTTACGACCAACAGCGCATCGCTTGCGGTTGTACTCCTAAGCACCAACAAAGACGCGGATGCTGCCACCGGCCATTGTGCGCTGACTCTAAGCACAAGCCCGCTTGCTGTTGCTGGGACTCCATAGGGACTAACATTTACTGTGTAATTGCCGACATTTCGCGCAACACCATTAAGCACTATTGCAGGAGCGATTAGCGGGACATATCTACCCTGGATGGTATCAACGTAAGCCTTTGTCACTGCCTCGTTGGAAAGTGGAGGATCGTTTGACCCCACCAGCAACGGCGCATTGATACCGGCATATTTCCCGTTGCCATCAATATACATGCTGAAATCGATTTCGTCATAGGAGCCAAATGCGTTTTTCTCCCATCTTAGGATATGCCTAAACTGCGCAAAGGCATCGCCTTTTGAACGTTGATTATTTAATTGCATTTGCCCTATTGTGGCTCTCTGCGCTCCCACTTGCGTTGATCCACCGCTGATACTGAAAAACTCCTTCCCATCAGTATCAACAAATCTGATTGGGTCGCCTGAACTATACACATTCGGGTCGACAAAACGAACGCCGTCTTCGTCAAAAACCATATTACCGGCCCTAAACTCCGCTCCGGCAAGCTTCAAGCCGCCGGATTCTGTGTAAGTCAAATATTTTCCCGATGCATAATTGCCGATTGCCAAGCCAAAACCAGCTAATCCAGCATTTTGCCAACCGTCAATTTTCCCCAACCGAACCATCTCAAGGCTGTTGTTGTAAGCGCTCCCCTGCACCCAGACGGAAAATCGCAAGCGATCGGAATCAACCGCGGTCATTTCAAGCCAGCCCTCACCGGACTTTCCCAATACGGCGAATGGCTCACCCTCGCCCCAATCGTTCGCTCCGCTGCCGTCCAGGTTGCGTGTGACGTTATAGCGAGTGCCTGTGTTCAGCGTCCCGACTTTGATATACTCCATCTTTCCTTCCGACCGGAAAAGCACAAAATCGCCATTTTGCATAACACGACCAAAGTCAATCCGCGTATCAGCCGCGGCAACCGCCAAATCAAGTTTGCCCGCCATCTTGGTCACAAGAAACTGTCCGTCCATAATGACAACGTTTTCCTTTTTGAAAATGATCGTACTCAATTCAGAGAAAAAGCCTTTTCGAAATCTGCTGGTATCGCTGCCAACATCAAAGGCATCAGGCATAAGCGGTAAAATGTTCGAGGTAAATATTGTTGACAAAAACTTCTGAATCGCTTCCCAATCGTGCGGAAAGGCATCATGGTCATTGCTCATTTTGTGCAGATTGAGTGCATTAATAACCGCTTGCACATCACCGCCTACTGAGCCATCGAGAGGCGCATCACTGTGTTTGCCGATTAGTCCTGCCAGTTTCTTTGCTTCATTACTTCGTTTAGCCATCAATTATTTTCACTTTCTTGGCGTATGGGTTCTGCCATCCTGCCGCAGTTGTTTTCACTTTGTCGTTCTCATCCCAATGGCTTGCTTCAATAAAAATCTGTTGTGATCCAGTAACCGCGTTGGTATAGCTGGCAGAGCGCAAAAGGTCTTCCAGGCTCATCCACTTTCCGGTTGGGTCGTAGGATTTTTCAATTTTCGAGCCGGAGAGATAATAGATTTCTCCGTCCCGTTTCATCATTATTTCCGGATAATTGTTTTCTACAGGCTGCAAGCTGACTTCGACAGTCTGGTCATAATTCACCTTTGCCAACAATCTCAGATTGTCGAGAGTGCCGTTTTCAAGCAGATTCTCAATTTCTGTCTGCGCGTCCACGCTTCCACCCCTGTAGCTCTCCAACAAAACGCCGCTTGCAACATCCACATAAACTCCGCGGAAAAATTGGCCATAACTGGTTAGGAAGTTTTGAATCTGCTGGCTGGTTTCCAAAAGGTCGTTAGAGTAGAGCCGAAAAGGCATATCGCCATCGGCTTCCGTCCAAGGATCACCCGACTTATAAAGCAGTTTCCCGTTGGCATAGCCCGCGGCTCCATCTAAAGTGAGTGTCAAATAGCTGATCTCGCTCGCTCCGCTTGCAGTCAAAATAAGCCAATAAGTTTTGTTTGCTTCCAGTTCTATGGGCTTTTCCAACGCTCCGATTTGCCAAGCGCTCCCTGTTCCGATTTGGTCACCGCTAATTTTTGCCCGCCCGATAATGGCTCCCGGCACAGAACTCCCATCAGAAGCAATCTCAATCTCCAAAGAGCTTGGCAAGCCGATTTTTTTGATATAAACGCCCACGCTGCTTAAAGTTAGCCCTGCTGTTGGCCGTACAGACATCGCCATTGACAGAACGTTTGTCCCCAAATCCATTGTTATGCTGCCAATTGTCTGATGTTGATGCCCTGCCACTGGTTCATAAAGACGGAAGGGGAAGTCTACGGCCAAAGCCGTCCAACTGCCATCATTCTCAATCACACTGCCTCCGGCTTGTAAACCAACCCCCTCGGTCGTGCCGATTTCGTAATAATTGTTTTCGTCTGCATTGCCCGCTGTAATCTTGAGCAAATAATTCATGCCTGGACTTGTAACAGCGGGCCTGTCGAGCCAGTCGCCTTGCCAGGCAAAGTTATTGCCGATCCTTTTTGCCGGCAGACTGCAAGTCCCCAAAAGAGAACCAACACCCCCGAGCAAAGTCTCAGAATAGACGCCAAGGTTCAAGTCGCCTGGCGACCCAATTTTTCTGACAAATACTTCTGCTTTCATAATCTCATTACTATCGGTTGCTTTGATCCGTTTATAAACCGCTTCTTTTCGTACGATTTGCCCGCTGATTGACTCTCCGTCCAAAGACACCCCGCCGGTTGTCCCTCTAACAACAAATGGCAAATCGCTGTTAGTCGCAATCCATTCACTACCGGCTTTCTGCCAGGCTTTTTCCCCCGGATATAATCCGCTCCCATCATAGCGTAAGCTGTAATAATTGCCAGTACTGACTTGCGAGGCAGTGATGATCAAAAAATAGCTGGTGTAGGCTTCCAGTCGCGGTAAATCAAGCCTTGCCTTCTGCCAACCAAAAGAAGTTGAAACATCGGCCTCATTGATTTTGCCAATCCCAATAATCCTTCCCGGTTCTCTATTTGCATTTTCTTCGGCAATTGCAACTGTGATCTCGCCCGGTGCGCCATTTTTCCTGACATAGATTTCCACCTCGTGAATATTGGTGTTGTTTGTCGTTCTGAAGCTTTGCGCCAGCCCTTCGGTGGTTCCGTTCAATTGGATTTGCGCATTCCCGATGCTCGTATAAGCCGCCGATACTTGGTTTTGACTTAGCCTGTACATCGCATCCTGCTGAATATTGCTTGTCGTTCCGATTGACTTTTTCAGTGCTTGTCCACCGGCATAGCCTTGATTGCCGTCCGCCGGGAACTCAATAAAATTGTTTGCGTCAGCTTGCCGTGCTGTCATCACCAACCAAAAAGTCGCCGAACTAACTTCCACCGCTCGCGCCAAAACAACATTGAGCCAAGAGAATGCCGTCCCGATATTAATAGCTTCTGCTGTGCCTGTGGCAATTATTTCTCCCGGCTGCCCAGCATTGTTCCGGCAAACAGAAATTGAGAGTTGACCCGGGTCTCCAACCCGCCGTGCATAAAGCCCCACCTGAACCAACCTCTTCGCGGATCCAGCCAAAAAGCTTTGGGCATAACTGCTGGTAAGATGATCGAGCCTTTGATAACTGGATGTCATCGCCGTGTGTTCTAAAAATGTGGCACTGCGGTATAGCCGGAAGGGCATGTCAGCCGCATTTTCCTGCCAGGATGATGTCGCACTGACCCGGAACGTTCCTTCCGGATAGCCTTTATTCAAATCCAGTGCAACCCGGTAAAAATTATCAGCATCGCACCACTGGCATGAAAACACCAAAAAATATCGGTCTCCTGCTTTCAGGTCAATTGCATCCCCAAAGCTTCCGGAAACCCAGCTAAAATCTGCACCAATCTTTTCTGCTGCAATAGTAGTTTCTGCCAAACTCTCGCCCGGCAATTGCGAATTAATGTATTCATGCACCGCAACAGTCACTTCTCCCGGCCCGCCATTTTTTCGCAAAAACAAACTAACCTCTGACAGCCGGAAATCAGTCGCTGCTCTGAAGCTTTGGGCTACCTTTATTTCTGGCGCTTGGATTTCATAACCGTGCCCATTGCCGGTTGTTTGGTAAGACAGTGCCAGCCTGGTTGGCACCATCGCATACTGCCAACCCAGTGTCTCCCATTCTCCAATCCCTTTGATTACCGCAACCGGATTATCGCTGCTTTCAATATCCGGATAGATCCGTGGGAATGCCCGTTCCTGCAACTCAACCCTTGCCCTGACATCTGCGGCCAACGCATTGCTTTCCCCAATCGAGAGCAACAACTCTTTTCGGCCATATTTCTGGATTGACTCTTCGTCCTCAACCCAATCCGTGGACATCGTAACCCCGGTTCCCTGCCCATTGGTGTTAACTATCGTATAAAGCACCTGTATTGCGTTTGCCATTTCGTCCAAATCAGCAATCAGCTTGACCTTCCCAACCGGCACTTCAACCCTCGATACAATCCCCCACCACAGCGGATTTCCGCTATCGTCATAGATTTCAATCCGATCCCTCAGCCAATCCAAAAGAGCTGGCATTGCGTCCTCATTCCCCCGGATTTCCAGCATGCATTCCTTTGGCCCGCCATAAACATGCGTTGACCGCTCTTTGACCTCAACTTCCATCCCAGCCGGTAGAAATTGCTCGGTCAATAGATCTCGCTGCAAAAATCTCACTTTTTTCATATTGAGCGCCGCCTTGGACGGTAGCTTCCTTGTACGCGCAAACTAAAATCAATCGGAGCACTGTTACCGTAAATCGAATGCATTGCAAAGACAAAACGATGCACCGCCGCTGGCTTCAGCATTAGTTCTCCGGTCATTTTCCGCAAGCCATGTCTCTTGCCGGCTGCTGTCTCTGCCCAACCTTTATCCCCATCTATAATGACTTTTCCCTGCGTTTCAACGTTGGTATCAATCGACACAAAACCGTCTTGCGCCATCAAGAGGATATCGTCAAAAGCCCAAGTCCAAGTACCCGCCCGGCTTGGCGTGAGCCATAGCTCTAATGTCAATCCGGTGAGATTGTCCAAGCCATCCAACCAGGGTGGCAGCTGGAAGTCAAACAACTCTAACCAATGCCGGCTGTAATTGGCCGCAGGTCTCACCCAGGCTGATTCCCAAACAGTGTTCACGCCATGTGTTATTTTCAGTTTGTACTTGTAGTTTTGGTAGTCTCCAAGATAGTATGGCCGCAAAAGCATCCTCACTCTTTGCCCCCTTACCGCAGTGATTAAATCTTCAGACAATACCCACTGCAATGCCGGCAGCGTTTGCCCGTAAGTCATACTTCCTTGCACAAATGCCCCACCGCTTGCCCCTGCGTTTGCAACTGCTGTCACCCCTATTGCCGCCTCAGCTTCGATGCTCCAGCCATCAATCCAATCCGGACGGCTGTTGTTCATCCCAATCCACAAACCACCTAAAATGTTTGTTGACAAATTTGTAATTTCAAGCTTCACCGGCGTTGGCAACTCCCCTTTGATTACAAGCGCACTGACATTCGCAAAATTGATCCTCTTGTTGGGCACAGAGCCGACCCCGTCATTGCAGTTATATACTTTTGCCAATCCGCTTTGGCTGTTGACATTTGCAATTCCGATATTGCTTTCCGGTCCTTCCCAAAAGGGATCTCTTTCGAAGCTGATTTCTACATCAACTCTGCCCTTTGGCCACTGACTGGCAACCGCCGCAGTAACTTGCAAAATTGCGTTGTAAACCCGGCTCCGCCATGCGATTTCGCCATCATTTACCTTATATTCGACATAAACCTTGTCATCAGTCGGACTTCCGGTCCGCGCTTTTTCAAACATGTTATTCAGATTTTCAATGGTTGACGGCACATACTGCCTTATTTGCACCTCTACCGTTTCGGTAATATGCTCATCATCAACCGACGCTTCCGGCGCATATCCGCGCTCCATAACCATCGTTACCCTGTCGTTCAGGTTGAACCTATCGTCTCCACAAACAAAATTCAAGCTGCTTGCCATCAAAAGCCCTCTGTAATTTTCCTGGCCACTTTGTTGGCCAATAACTCATAATCAATCGGCTCGCTTGGATTGACATTGATCGTCACCGACCGCCCCGGCAAAGCTCCGGCAGGGACGGCTTGCGGAATAAACGTCGGAATGTTGTTTTGAACCATTCTGACCAATCCACCCAAGCCCGCTTTAGCGCTTTGGTTTGCCACTTCAATTCCGGACATAAAGCCAAAGCTCGTAGCTTCCGGCAAAACCAAGCCACCCAAGCCAAAACCACCTTTTCTTGGACTTGGTTGGTTTTGTGGCACCGGATCATCGCCTTCCAAAATCGGATTATTCGGGCTGGATTCGATAATCCCATCACTTACACTCCCGGATCCACCGGCGTCACCAAACAAGCCTCCCAAAAGCCCTTTAACCTTACCAACCAGCCAACTCCAGGCTGCAGTAATGCCGCTCCAAATCCCTTCCACAATTTCTCTTCCAACTTCCGCGAAGCTTGATATCGCCCCCGTAATGCCCCCCTTCAATTTGTCAATCAGCTCCTTGCCTTTTTGTCCAATAGAGCCAAACCAACTTGTAATACCGTTCACAAGCTGCTGGATGCTCTCTTTACCCGATGTGGTCATGGCAGTCCATTTAGACTTAATCCCAGAAATAACCTTGTCAATCAGCTCTTTACCTTTGGTTGAAAAGTCGCTATACCAACTTACAATCCCTTCTTTCACATTCGAGATCACCTCAGAACCGGCCGCAACTGCACCCGGAATCATATTCTTGATGCCGGTGATCAATGTCGTGATCAGCTCAACGCCTGCTTGCAAAATCATCGGTAAGGCTTCTACCAAGGCCGTGAAAATTGCCGTCACAATCTCCGGGATATAGGCAATCAGCTCAGGCAGCGCCTGAACCAGTCCATTCACCAAAGTAAGGATCAACTGCAAAGCCGCCTGGATCAATAATGGCAAATTCTGGATCAACGTAATCACCACCTTCGGGATGATTGTTGCAATCATCGTCATAAATTGCGGCAAAGCCTGTCCAATCCCCTCAATCAAGGTCACCACCATCTGAATGGCAGCCGGAATCAACTGCGGCAACAAATTGCCAATCGCCGCAATCAAAGACTCAACAAGCGCCGCCCCCGTTTCCATCATCGTCGGCAACATCGTAATCATCCCATTCACCAACTGCATAATCAACCCGGGTGCCGCCTCCATCAACATTGGACCCAACTCACCAATCACCGACACCAGTGTTTCGATCAGTGTCGTCCCAATTTCCAACATCTTGGGCATCTCTCCCAAAAGCATGTCAAAAACTTGGCTCAATCCGCTCATTCCGGCAGACAATATCGTCGGTAGCAGGCTGACAATCGTCGCAAACACCTGCGAAAACAAATTCATAATCACATTTAATAATTCCGGCAACAATGCCCCAATCATCGGCAACACTGTCCCGACCACTTGCGGCAAAGCAGTAAAGATATTTTGCAAAACCGGTGTCAGGTTTTTCACCACCGCCCCAAAGGCATCAACCATGTTTTGCGTCAGGTTCGTCATGTCGGCATCTCTCGAGCCCAAACCGGCAATAAAGCTCTCTGCGGCCGCTTTCATCAAACCAAAGCTGCCGGTTACCGTCTGAGTGGCTTCTTTTTCGAAGTTGCCGGCATATTGCTCTGTCTTTTCGAAGAACATCTGCATGGCAAGCTCAGCCTTTTCGGCATTGCTCGCTTGCGCCCAGGTGAACTTCAGACCTTTTTCGAGTGCATAAGCCTCAAGCGTGGTCGCATTCATCGCCACGCCCAGATTGTCCATCATCGTAAAGTTCCCCTTGGCGGCACCCTTGATGCTGTCAAAAGCCGTCTGAACGTCAATGCCCATCACCGAGGCCATGTCGGCCGCGCGTTGCATTGCCCGGGATGTCAAATCGGCACTGCGCTCAATCTCGATCCCGCTGCCCTGGAAGAGCGAGCCCATAATGTTGGCCGTAGCCAAATATTGGCTCTGAGATGCCCCCATTGTCCGGTAAGCATCTTCTCCAATCCGGTTCATCTGCCCCGCGTATCGCTGGAATACCGCTTCACTACCGCCCAGGTTCTGTTCCAGTTCCCCAAAAGATTTGATCACCGATGTTGCCAGCTTATAAACTGCCGCGCCGGTTCCAACAACCAGCCCGCCCAAAGCCACGCCCGCTGCTTTGCCAATTTTTGCCAATTGATCGGGGATTTTCTTCAGTCCCTCGGCCGCCTCGGCTCCTAAATCCTTCAAGGTCTCTTTGAAGCTCTTTACCTTAGGCTTGGCTTTGTCCGATTCGTCACCGGTCTTTTTCGCCCCTTTTGCCGCGGTATCCGAGCCTTTTCCCATGCTATCCAAGGCGCTTTCGGTTTCGCCCAGTTCCCGCGTCAATTTGCCCAGAGTTTCGTTCTCTTTATTGAGCTTAATCTGCAATTCTTGGGCAGCGACGCTGTTTTTACCCTTTGCCGCTGCCACTTTTTCATATTCTGCTTGTGTTTGGCTTATCTTTTGCTTTTGGACGTCAACAGACTTGGAAAGCGTATCCATCCGCTTTTCCAAACCTTCAGACGTTTTGCTCCAATCCCCCAGGCTGGCAACACTGGCTTTGAACCCACTGTCCAATTCCCTTAGATCTCGATTTGCCTGAGCGATACCTGTCTTAAAATCGGTAACGTCAAGCGACATCGAGCTGTTCAAAGCATCTGCACTACCGGAGCTCTTAGCCATCCCAATCAACCTCATCCGCATACAAAACTCTTGGCTTGCTCGCTCCATTCCCGGAGTTGTGGCGCAACAGCGCAAACAAGCTATCGCTGTCTGTCCTGTCGATCTCCGCCAAAGACCAGCCAAAACTTTTGATTAGCATCATTTCCAAATCCAATAAAATCTCGTATAGTTCCCTCTCCTCAGAGCCTAACTCTGAGGAGGCGTAGGGTTTGGCGATGTCCCGGACATTTTCATTGTGATGGCAGTTACTACGGCCATAATCTCGCCCATGTCCGCTTTATCCATCAGATCATCCCGGCTAAACTTATTCCCGAAAAACTCAACCACAAAATCCGCCAGCTGGTCAATTGCATCCTCGCTGATGTTTTCCATATCGTCGCCAAAGTTTTGAATCGTTTTCATCATCTGGCTTGCTTTTTTCAGCAAGCGGAAAGGCACAAAACTCCGGTTATATTCAGCTTCGACTTCGTCATTCTCGCCGTATAGTTTCAAATTGATTGCGTAAGACATTTAATCACTCCTCTTTTTTGTTATTAATCTTCAATTTGTTCAATTGGGGGTGAAAACACCCCCAATTACTAAGATACAGTTGCCGGCACCGGAACGGTCGTAAACCAACTGGCGATCAAAGTCGCCGAATTAGTGTCGTCCTCGTCCACGCGCGTCGATTTCACCGTTTCGGTTTTTCCCGCGGCTGTTGCAAACTTATAAATCGTCTGCATCGCCGTAAACGTCAGTTTGCGCGTCTTTGGCGCCGGTGTGCCTTCCAAGGTCTGATATTCCTCATCACCCAAGGCGAACTTACCCTTCAAATAAGAGACATACAGGTACTTTCCGTTCGACTTTTTCGAGCGGAACATCAAAGCCGCCTCCGGCGCATTACCGCCGCTGCCTTCAATAAACATCCCGTTCGCAGCGTTGAAAGTGCTGCCCGTCAACTCAGCCGCCAAAGGTAGCGGTACGTTTGTTACTTCAATTTCCACACTGCTTTCACCGTCCGATGTGCTCGAATCAAAAACACCGTCGTCCGCATATTGGACGGTCGTGTTCTTGCTCCCCGAGACCTTAAGTGTTGCAGCCGGTGCCAAAGCTTTTACCGTTCCCGCGGTATAAGCGGTGGCAGTGTCACTCGTAATCAGCGCGTAATGCAAACTGTCCAAGCCAACAACAGATTTATAGGCTCCCGCCTGAATTTCGCCAGCCATAGCTAACTCCTTTCCTCATAAAAAAGAAAATCCATATTCCGGCCGTAATGGCCGCTCTCATTGTCAAATCCCAAATCCCGCGCTGCGCTAAACAAAAAGCCCTGCGCCGTCATTGCGGCTTCCACATCCGGAAAGCTCTCAAAGCCATTTCTCGACCAACAATTCACCTGCACCAAATGCTCGCGCACAGTCTCCCTGTCGTCCCAGTGTTCCTCCGGAATCGCCGTGATCTCCTGAAAGACCAAAAACCTGTCAGGAAACCCTTCACCACTTTCCATAACCAGACGGTTGTTCGCAACCCGAACACCCAATCCGCTCAATGCCTCATTTACCCGATTCCAAATCGTTTTCATTTGGCTCCAATCCGCGCCTTCAAGACTTTCCGCATTGCCGCGTAAATCTTTGCCCGGTCTAACTTCATCGTTTCGCGCATGTAAGACTGCGCTGGCACACTGCTCGTTCCATATTCTTGAGCTGTGCCATAACGCACAACCTCGCCCGGCGCGTCCAGTATGCCAATCTCAACCACAGAGCGGTTACCGTCCTGCTGAACCGGCCCTTTTTTCAAATGTCCTTTCAGCTTCCCTGTCTTCACCGGCACTCTTCGCTGCATACCATCCAAGGCGACTTCTGCCCCGGCATCCAGCATTTCAACTGCGACAGCGTCCAATTCAGAGGCTTCCAGCTTTGCCAGCTCATCCATCATCTGTTTCAAGCCTTCCGGCATTTTCAGTGTCGCTCTCATCAAGCGCCTGCCATCCTGACAACCGTCAATTCCATATACTCATCCTTTTCCCGGATGTTATCAATTGATCGGATTTCCCAGACTTGGTTTCGGTAAAACACCTTCCAGGTCTCATCAATCTCCTGATACCTGATCAACACTTTCGCAATCTTGCTCAGTCCGGCCGCACCGGCTTGAATTGCTTCGTACCCGTGGCTGTTTATCCACCGGCACCAAACCTCAATCTCCCGGGCAACTCCGGGCTGGCTGAAACCGCCCTCATCTTGCTCCAAAACCCTGTCCTGCAAGACAATTCTTGTGTTAAGCTCGCCCGGGTTGATTAGCTTACCGTTCAAAATCATGCGCCCTCGCTTCCAACTGCAACAAAACCGCTGGCAGTCCGAAACTGATACCGTTCGCCTGGTTCGTCAATGCGCCTGGATCCTCATAGGCTCTTACAATCAGCATCCTCGCCGCAGACTTCGCCCCAGCATCAATTTCGCTGTCTTGCCCCCAATCTCGCCCGGTCGCCCGCTCAATGTATGCGTCAACCTGCGGCAACAATGCCAAAAGCTTTTGGTCGTTCGGCTCACATCTGACATAAGTGGCTGCTTCATCTGCGGTTAAAATGCTCATAATTGTCCTATTTCGGCTCTTCTACCGGCTCTTCAACCGGCTCTTCAACCGGCTCAGGCTCTTGCTGCTCTTTGCCCTTTGGCTGCTTTTTTCCCTTCTTGGGCACCAGTGCCTCAAGCGCCTTTTCAGCATCCTCAAGACTCACGCCTTCCGGAACCGGTACAACCAAAACTTCCGGACTATCTGCAAGAACCTCTGCCCAGCCTTTGCGCAGATGGGCTTCCAACACCAACGGCGATACCTCAAGCCGTTTGCCATCCTTCTGGATGGTTACCAATTCATTCTTTGCCATAGCAGCCTCCTAAGCGGTCAGGCCCAAAATCACGCCCGCATTATCCAAAACGGTCGCACCGTACATGATCGCGATTTCATCCACAACCATGCGATACCGTTTGTAACGTCGAATCTCGAAAACCAGCCCGGTATGTGGATCATGCAAAGCTACAGCTTCTGAGGCAGCGTCTCCGCCTGCAGGAGCTTCCGGCAAGCGCACGCCCAATCCAACCGCCCCACCGGCTAAGCCTATGTTCAGTGCTGCCTCTGGAGTAAAGACAGGAACTTCAGTCCCTGTCGAAACATCGCTAAGCAAACCCGGCTCAGCAATTTTGATAACACCGGGACCGCTAATGCCTTCCGCAACTCCGTATAAGACACCGCCGATTTGGATCAAATCTCCGGCTTTGATCCCGCCTGTGCCGGTCTTAACCTTAATCTCAGTAAGCCCCTTCGCATGGGCACCATCGGTTACGTAACCGGAGCCTGTGCTATTGCTGGAATATATAGGCAAGCTAACCGGCTCATGGATATTAAAACCCTCGATCCTGTTGAGCACCCCTTCGTCAATCAACTCCCGGCTTCCAAACTCATTCGCCCGAAACAAATTGCTCATATTGGCGCGCAAATTGTATGCAGTCTGACTGTTCAAAATCAGCGATAGCTTCCCGCCTGTCCGCTGATTCCTTTTGAACTGGCGGTTGAACTCAGCGAAATAGCTCATATCCTGTGGGTCGGTGAATGGAACCGCTGGATCGTTCCCCACAACATTCTTGAAAGCCCGGCTCGCTCCGGTAATCGCTTTCATCGCCAAATACTCTTCCAGCTCCAGCGTCAGCGCATCCATCGCTTGCAGATACTGATTCTGCAAACGCTTATCTCCCAATACTTCCGAGGTCGCGCCTGTCACCGGGATTTGCACACCGCGCCGTCTTTCCATCTTGAAACTTCTCAACACCGGCACGTCATCCTCAGCCTCCGGCACGTTGTGCGCCGGTGCGATGTCCTTCGCCTGCCCAATCTGTGGCACGTCCCAAACAACTTCCTGGCCAAAAACACCCCGGCTGGGCTTTCCGTTGATCAAACCGCTGTCAACCTGCACAGCGCGCAATATGCCGAATTGCTTTCGTGGAAATTCGGCAAGCCCGGCATAAATTACCGGAAACAAACTCTGAAGACTGTCACTCATCTCTACTCCTCTTCAACAATCCGGCCGCCATTTTGATAAAATGCGGCTTGCTCAATGGCGCTCATCGCGTCAAACTCAACCCGGCTCAGCGATTTCTTATCGTCCTTTGCCGGGACATCATCCGAAGCCGGCACAAACAAAGCTGCCACGCCATCGGTCTTTTTTGCGGAATCCTGCAAACACTCATAAAGCTCCTTGGCATCTTCAAAGGCTTTTTCAGCCTTATCCAACGCTTCTCGCTTTTCAAGAGCTTGCTCAACGCCGCCCTCTTCTGCCAGCAGGTCGTTAATCTCACCTGCCACCAGCTTCACCGCCTCCGCACACTTGTTTACAAGGTCGTAGGCATTCTTAAATGTGTTCATTTTTCCTCCTCAAGGATTTTTGAAACTCTATTGCGCAAGTTCTTAATAGCTTCACTGCGCTCGTCTTCCCCTTCCTCGTTCCCCATCGTTTCCAATGAGGAACTCAAGGAAGTGATTTCTGAATCAACCGGCTCCGAGGTGCTGATTTCCTCTTCCCCGGCTGGATCATTCTCTTTGTCGATGCCCAGCATCGCTTTCACCGCATCCGGCATATTCTTGAATTGCCGCAAGCTGTTCATGGCGGCCATGCCCTGATAATTGCTCGCCTTTACTTTCTGAGCGCTTTCTACAGCGTCCACAAAGCCAAATTCCAAAGCCTCATCGGCCGTAATCCAGCTTTCATCCGTCATCATCTTGTCCAGCTTGTCATGGCTCAAATTGCTCTTTGACATGTAGGCTTGAATGATTCCCTCTTTCGTGGCTTGCAACATCCTGATCGTCTTTTTCAGTTCGTCCACATCGCCCGAGGCTCGTGTCCACGGATTGTGAATCATCAAATAAGCGCTATCCTGCATAACAACCTTGTCGCCCGAAATAGCCAGCATCATTGCCGCGCTGGCGCAAAGTCCGTCAACCTTACAGGTCACCTTGCCCGGATAATCGCTGATGATCGCCCGCATCGCGCTTGCATCGTCAACAAAACCGCCCTGGCTGTGGATCCGTATGGTTACGTCAGACCCGGAAAAGTCCTTCAACTTCTCCCTGATCATTCTCGGAGAGATAGCCGTCCCTTCACCGTTCCAGGCGACATAAAACTCATAATTAGCGTCGTCAACGATGTCACCGTAAAGCCAAATCTCGTTCTGCCCGCTTTCGCTTTGCGCTGCGTTCAACACCTTCAATTCTTTGCCCTTTTTACTTTTGCCCGGCATAAGCCTGTTCTCCATTCTGTTTTCACTTTTCAATGCCTCGGTCTGCGCATCAAACCACTCGTCAATCACATCGTGCCATTCCTCCGGTCGTCCGTCCTCATTGCATCGCTTGTGCGTTTCTTCCCGACTGACTTCCAAAACCACCAATTCAGCATCAAATCTTTTTGCCAAATCCTCGGCTTTGCTTTTATCCACACTCGAATTGATAATCCATGCGTCTAACTCACTGTGGTCCTCAATCCCCTGATAAACCTCATCTGTCAAATCCCAAACATAAGGGCTTAGGGCTTCATTGCGCTCATAAAGCGGCAAACCGCTCACTGCCGAATACAAGCGGTCAAAATCATGCACAACATCGCCGCTCTTGGCATTTTCGCTTACATAACTGCTCTTTCCCGAACAGGGAGCGCCCCAAACCACAGTTCTCATTCGATTGGCTCCTCCGAAGAAAGCCTCAAACCACCCCTTTCGATTTGCTCCTTCGCTGCGGCAACCTTCAAACCGCCCTTCACAATTACGCCCATACTCGTTTGAATAAACCGCTGGTCGCCGCCCTCGTAGGGTTCCATGTCGTCAATTCCTCGCGCTTCATTCGGGGAGTAGACACCCGACATAATCTTGGTCTGCAAAAACTCGCTTTGCGTCTTGCTATCCACCTGTAATAGTGCTTTGCGCTCAAATCTGAAGAAGGACTCCCCTTGCTCATCAGTCGCCAGCCACTTCAGCCGCGCGGCCTGTTCAATCTGCACCAAATAAGGGTTGATTGTTGTCCCCAAATAATCCAGCTGTTGTTGCTCATTTGACTGGTAGCTCTGCTTACCCAAATTCAGCTTATATTCCGGCACGCCAAAGTAATTCGCAATTTCCCGCTCTGTCGCGTTGACGCTCTCAAGAAACTGCATATCCGTTGCCTTTACTTCCAGCTGCTTATAGTCAACAATCTTGCTGTCCATGATGGCAACTCCGCCCTCGGCCGCCTTCAAATAAGCATCCTTCACTTTTTCTCGCGATTCCTGACTAATCTCGCCATTCACGCGCATCACAGCCGTTGGCAACAGTCCATTGCCTTGCAGCTTATTCCGCGTTTCCATCGCCATCCATTGCCGGTTCAGCGTTTCAGCCGCATAGCTCAAAACACTGCGTCCAATCATTCTTTTTCTGTCCGGGTTGATCATCAACTGCAAAACCTCAGCGTCCGGCAAATCCCTTTCGCTGCCGTTTTCAAAAAGCACCCGGAAAAACCGTTCGCCCTTCTTATTGAGCATCGGCGCAACCCGCCAGGGTTCCAGTGGGAACAATTCCTCGCTCCCTGCCGGTTTCCAGACATAAGCATTGCCAAAGGATAGCAAGTCCAATATCAGCCCTTTTTTCAGCAGGAAAGGTGTCAGCCAGCGATTAGGTTGCACTTCAATCAGGTAGGCGATATTAACCGCCTTTCCGTCTGGTTTAACTCGCCTCGAACCGCCCTTTTCCAGCTTCTCGAATTGTTGGAAAGGCAAGCTTGCAATGTCATCCGAAAGGATGGCCATGCACCGGTAAACCGTTGAAAGCCTTTGCGCCGTCTCTGGTGTAAACTTCTTCGGCTTCGAATCCCAGGCATTCCAAAACATCAAACCACTGCCTTGGCTCTCCGGTCTCAACTCCCCCGGCACCGGCGCACTAAACAAATTCCGAATCTTTTCGCCAAAACCACTCATCAGACACACCATGCCATTTCTGCAGGCGGTTTCGTCTGCAAACCTTCAATTCGTCTGTGGGCAACCTCGAAATATTCCGGTAATATTTCACAACCCATAAAATTGCGGCCCTGAAGATAAGCGGCAAGTCCGGTCGAACCCGAACCCATGAATGGATCCAAAACGGTCATGCCTGGGTCGCTCACCAAGAGCAAAAGCCTTTCCATCAACCGCACCGGCTTTTGAGTCGGATGTAAGGCCGTGTGATGGTCTCGGTTGATGCTCATAATGCTTTTTTCTTTCATACCCACAAAAAGCGGCCGGATGGCACTGATATGCCTGGGCGGTGTCTTTTTCATTGAATCGCCCAAAGTTACATAATGCTTCCCCTTCTGTGGAGCATCCTCATAAACCCTTGGCGGTTCTTTCCCGGTTGCCTCGAAGGCATCAACAAAGCCTTTCAAGTCAGCCAGCTTTTTCGAATCTCCTAAAGCGCTTCGAATTCGGGCAAAATCATCTTGAACTTTTTCAAAATCAACCTCTCTCATTTCCTGATAAGGAATAAGTGAAGTCCGGATTACTCCGCCATTTTTTGCGTAAATTGACACCGTTTCATGCACGCGCATCAGTCTCAAAGCCGGGCTGCTGCCCTGGCGTTTGTCCCAGATAACTTCCTCTTTGAAATTGAAGCCACGCTTGGCCAATTGCATATTCCAGCCATAGAAACTGGTGCCCCGGCCAAAGGTAACGAGAAAACCATCATCTTTTAGAATCCGCCTTACTTGGTCAAAATAAGTAGGTTCATCAAATGGCCGGTCGAGCTTATGCTTTAGATAGCCATAAGGCGGATCAGTCAAAACCACATCCACGCTGCCATCCGGCAAACCCTTCATGAACTCGATGCAATTCCCCAGCTCCAAATGAACCGTAGGCTTCTTATCAATCTTCATCTTCTCCATCACATTCCCCATTCGTCAGACATAATCGCCTCATTCACATCCACCTGAGGTTGATAAAATCTCGCCCTTTGCATCGCAATCAAAAGCGCAACCATCGGGTCAATTCTCTTCGTTCTGATCACACTACCGCCTTTGCTTTCCTTCACTGCTTTTTTCAAGCCGGAACCATTGGTCGCAATGCTCACATTTCCAAACGTCCACCTGACCAACTCATTTCGCTCGTGGCTTATCGCTCCTTCGCGAAAAAGCATTTCACAGGTGTTAATCGGATCTGTCATTTGCGCAAACGTCTGCTGCACTTCGACAACATTAAATCCATCCGCCATCAACTCTTGGTTCAGCATTACCGCAAAAGCCGGGTCGGCAACCACCTCATGTACATTGAACATCCGGCCATACTCATTTACTTTTTCTTGAATCGCCCTGTGCTTAATCGAATTACCTTCAGTGGGATGAACCCAGCCATTTTTGGCAAACTCGTCATAACGAATGTGGTCACGCCTGATGCGCTCTTTCATGTTGTCTTCGGGAATCCATGCATCCCAAATCAGCCGCCAGTCGCTCTGGGGACCCTGCGGAGGGAATATCGCACAAATCGCCGAAAGGTCGGTTGTCGTTGAAGCATCAAGCCCAATAAAACAATCCCTGCCAAACAGATCCTCGCGCGTCCAATGTCCTGTCGTCCGGTCAAACAAATCAAGAGGCAACCAGGACGACAGTTTATTTGTTGGCCACTGGTTCAAATGCAATTGCCGGAACAGCTTTTCGTCCGCCGGGCTTTGTTTGGCCACGGCTGCATCTTTGCGCATTTCGTCAATCGATTTCACCGTTCCCAAACTTGGGTTCGCAATGTGCCAGTTTTCCTCGTTATAGATATCCTCGCCCTCATAGCTGAAGATAGTCACATACCAAGACGGATCCACAATTTCGCCGCTCTTTACCTTCATCGCGTAATCGTGCTTTTCCCAACCGATTGACTCCCTGTCCGGGTCATCGCCCGCGGTAGTCCAAACCCAAACTAATTGCTGCTCTCTTGTTGCACCGGTGCCAAAGGTCATAACCCGCCACAAATCGCCGTTAGGCTGGGCGTGGATTTCGTCAAACTCAATCGTGGACGGTTTGAAACCGTGTTTTGTGTAAGCTTCGGCCGAAAGTACCTCGTAGAAAGTCCCGCTTTCCAAATCGGTGATTACCTTCGTCGAATCCGTTTTCTTTGAACGCTTTTTCAATGCCGGGGATAGGTCAAGCATCTTGCTTGCCACGCGGTAAATAATAGTGGCCTGCTTCTTGTCAGCGGCGCAACCATAAACTTCACCGTTCTTTTCACCATCGGCAAAAACGCCATATAAGGCCGTCCCGGCTCCCATTTCAGACTTACCGTTCTTTTTCGGAATTTCCGTCCAGACGACCTGATATTGTCTTGTGCCGTCTTCCTTTACGGTGCCGTAAACATCCCGAATAATCTTTTCCTGCCAGGGCAACAACTTGAACGGTTGGTTATAAAACTTACCGTCCACGTGCCGCAATAATCCGGTAAAGAAAGCAACCGCTCGGTCAGCTTTTTGCTTATCGTACGGCATCTTTACTTACCTCCCCCAACATACTGGCTCAACAGGTCGTCAAGACTGGAATTGTCTTCTTCTGGGTCTTTTGCTTCCGGAACAACACCGGCTCGCGACCGTGGGGTCAAATAAAATAAACTCAAATATTCCTTCAGGCTCGAACGCTTCCGGTCAAGCCGACTATCAATATCCAACACGGTCTTATAAGCCGCCTGCACCTTATTAACCAATTGCAGAGCCTGTTTTTCAAGCTCCACCAGGCTAACCGGGTCAATCTCTCCAAACCCATCTTTGTAACGCTTATGATCAAGAACCGCTTGCCTTCTCGCAAGCCAGTCCTCATGCGCGGACTTTCTCATTTGCCGCAATTCCGCTTCTTCCTCAACTGTCAGACACAAGCCAACCATCGCATCACGGTCTTGCGCAGTGATCATCCGCCCTTCCATCGTGTTAAATTCACGTATCAGCCGCTTCCAAACTTTTTTCGCGACAGGATGATCTTTTAGCTCAACTGGAGCAGATTCCGGCAATTCCCGACTCGATTTACTCTTGTTTTCTGCCGTTTTTCTCTGATTTTTTTCATCCAGAGTTTCGTTCCGAACCACCAATTCCGCAGGTTTTTTAGCTGGCATTCCGCCCCCAGACACAACTAAAACCCAAACCAGCGTTTGAGTTTCCCACATTGGGACTTTTTTTCGCACAGAGGTACCCTCGCGCTCGACGTTCCCTTACTCGAAACTTGTTCACCTACCCCCCCTATTCTCGCTCGCAGTCTTTTTGCTATGACACGAGTGGCAGAG
>JAGOIM010000067.1 GCA_017995665.1 Anaerolineaceae bacterium
AGCAGTATAGCTAAAAGCTTCCCAACCGACTGAATCGGGCCGCGGAATTGCGCGTGCCTCTTCAATTAGTTTGCGGGCTGTGCGTATGCGTTCTTCGGGGCTAAGCATCTTTGCCATGCTCCCATTATAGCATGGAGACTGTGCCACTACATCCTTCGGAAAAAAACTGATTAATCGGATGGTTTCGTCATCTCCTCCGTCTGACGGTTATAATTGACTAATCAAAAGCAGAAGGACGGCGTATGGATAAATTCATTGTAATTGCAGGCAATATTGGAGCAGGGAAGACGACCTTGGTTCAAATTTTGAGCGAACGGCTCGGTTTTACGCCATTCTATGAACCTCACGAAGAAAACCCTTATCTGGCAGACTTTTACGATGACATGGAAAGCTGGTCATACCAATCGCAGGTCTATTTTTTGACCCGCCGCCTCAAAATTCACCAAAACTTATCACAAGCGCAAGGCTCGGTTGTGCAAGACCGCAGTGTTTATGAAGATGCCGAAATATTTGCCCGCAACCTCTTTTTGCAGGGCGATTTGAGCCAGCGCGATTACAACGTTTACCAGGATCTCTATCACGTGCTTTCATCTCTCTTGCCACCACCAAGTCTGATGGTTTATCTGAGAGCTTCGGTCGAAACGCTAACTCGGCGGATTGCCAAACGCGGGCGGGATTATGAGGCTGGCATCTCTCCGGAATATCTCAAGCGACTCAATAACCTCTATGAAGACTGGATGGATGCTTTTGACCAATGCCCGCTCTTGGTCATCAACAGCGACGACCTTGATTTTGTAGAAAAACCGGAACATGTGGATAAAGTTGTTGGCTGGATTCAAGAAAAAATGACCGGACGCACGGTCGTTAGTTTGTAATTCGTTTTCAACCAAAAAAAGAGAGTTCAATGCACTACACTGGACTCTCTTTTATATTAAAAGCGCGGGTCTAATTCAACAAATAAGCCAGCAGCCATTTGGTGGTGTCGTTCAAGGCATCGGTATGGGTGCGTTCGTAATGATGAGAGCTATCCACGCCCGGACCAATTAACGCGACAGCGGCGTCTCCGCCAGCCCGCCAATAGGCTGTGCCATCTGAACTGTAATTGACATAGATGTCGACAATTGCCGGGATCTGATAAGCCTCTGCCAAATCGCGCAGTTTGTTGGAAAGCCCGTGATGATAGGGTCCTCCGCCATCTTTGACGCAGATTGTGCTGTGGTATTCATCCGAGGCTTGCCCGTCGCCAATTGCGGCCATATCCATCGCAACCAGTTCTTCCAGGCTTTCGGGCAAATCACTGCTTCCGCCATGCCCAACCTCTTCATAATTAGTAATCAAAAAGACGGTGTCAACCGCGGGTTTCAAATTAGCATCGTGCAGGGCTTTGATGGCAGCCACAATGTTGGCGACACAAGCTTTATCGTCCAAGTGACGGGATTTCACAAAGCCGTTGACCAGCTCAACCCGGGAATCAAAGGAGACAAAATCGCCAACTTGAATTCCGAGTTTTTTGGTTTCTTCAGCACTGCAAACCTTTTCGTCCAGGCGGACTTCCATGCTGTGATTATCACGTTTGCCATCGCGAACTCCGTTATAAACATGGACGGAAGCCTCGTGCGGCAAGAGCGTTCCTCGAAAAGTGCCGGATTTTTGGCTGTGAATCAGACAGTTTTCGCCTTCAATGCTACCCCAGGCATAACCACCCACCGGCGAAAGTTCCAAACGGCCCGAGGGTTTGATTTGGCGGACCATCGCACCGAGTGTGTCCACATGGGCTGTCAGAGCGCGCTTTGCACCTTCGCCTTGGCTGTTCGCAGCTGGAAGGGTCAAAAGCAAAGCGCCTTTTTTGGTGTGTTCAATTTTTACTTCCGGATATTTCCGGATTTCTTGCTCAACCAGTTCAATTGCCTTGTGGGCAAAGCCGGTTGGGCTGGGCGTGGCAAGCAATTTTGCCAAAAATTCGACCATATAGTCGTTGTCAATTTGGGGGAGGGTTGGTTTTGTCATCTTTTTGCTAATAGCTCCTGATTGTTATCAAAACTTGCCAGTTTTTCTCGCCATTCTTGCGATACCGGCACGGATTTTTGTTTTTCTTGACTAAAGGATACCATCACAACCTCGCCTCGTGCGAAAACCTGACCGTTCTGGGAGTTTTCGACCTGGAAGAGGAAGGTGATACTTTTTCCGCCAATTCTTCCGGTCTTTACACCCACTCGAACCGGGTCCCCGAACATGATAGAGGTCACGAAGTCGATTTTGACCGAGGCAACCACCATTCCAAAGCCCTGGCGAATTTTGCCGTCCCATATTCCGGTCGCCTGATAGTAGCCAATTCTGGCGTTTTCAACGTATTGCATAATTGTTACGTTGTTGACGTGTTGCAGCGTGTCGAGATCGGCATAGCGCACCTCAATCTCTTGATAATAAGGGAAGTCCTGAGGATAAGAAGGCATGATTGTTGTCATAGTTTCTCCTGTCGTCTTATTATACGAGCGCAGCGACGCAAAGACCGCTTTTTTGTGAAAGCAAGTTTGCTGTTGGGACGCCTGTTAATAAAAATAATATGTAAAGTTTTGACGAGTAAAGCGAGTTTTTACCAGGATTGTCGTATACTCTACGTATCGAAAAATCCAAAGAAAAGGATAAATATGACAGACAAAACTTACAAAGAATCAACCTGGAGCCTGAAAGAACTTTTTGACAGTTTTGAAGACCCCAAAATCGACCAAACTTACCAAGAAATGACTCAAGCTTTAGAGCACTTTGAAGCCTATCGCCCTCAACTCAAGCCCGAAATTTCAAGCGAAACCTTCCTTGAAATGATCCACAACATTGAAGAGGCCGAAAAGAAAGCCATCCGCGTTTCCGGCTTTTATCAACTCCATTTCGCTTCGGATACACAGAATCAAAAAGCCCAGATGGGAATTGCCCGCATTCAGCAATTCTTTGCTGATTTCGAAAACCGCACGATGTTCTTCTCCCTCTGGTGGAAGGCTTTGGATGACGAAAACGCGAACCGCTTGCTCGAAGGCAGTGGCGACTATCGCTATTGGCTGGAGCAAATCCGCAGTTTGAAGCCCTATACGCTTTCCGAATCCGAAGAAAAAATTATCAACATCAAAAACGTAACCGGCAGCTCAGCCATGGACATGCTCTACGATTCCATCACCAACCGCTATATGTTCAATGTTGAAGTTGATGGCGAAGTTAAAGAAATGACCCGCGGCGAACTGATGACCTACGCCCGTTCGGCTGACCCAGAAATGCGCAAACGCGCTTATCAAGAGCTCTATCGCGTTTATGGCGAAGAAGCCCCAATTTTGGGCCAGATTTATTCAAACATCGTCCGTGACTGGAAGAACGAAAATATTGGCCTGCGTGGCTACAGAAAACCGATGTCTGTTCGCAATACAATTAACGACTTACCCGATGATGTTATCGACACGCTTCTCGATGTTGCCCGCAAGAACATTGGCATTTTCCACCGTTTCTTCAAATTAAAGGCTCGCCGCTTGGGAATTGACAAATTACGCCGTTACGACATTTATGCCCCGGTTAGCGAATCTGACAAGCGCTACAGCTACGATGAAGCCGCAGCGATGACTTTTGAAGCCTTTAATCGTTTCGACCCGAAATTTGCCCAATTGGCAAAACGCGTCTTCAACGATGACCACATTGACAGCGAAGTTCGCAAGGGCAAGATGGACGGTGCATTCTGCTCCACGCTTACCCCCGATCTGACACCCTGGGTGATGCTTAATTACAACGGAAAAGCGAATGACGTCTCCACCATGGCGCACGAACTGGGACATGCAATCCACTCGATGATGGCAGAAGATCACAGTCTCTTCACCCAGCATGCCTGTTTGCCTTTGGCTGAGACAGCCTCCACCTTTGGCGAAATGACCCTGACCGATTTGCTGCTCGAACGCGAAACGGACGAAGGCGTAAAGCAAGACATCTTGTTCTCTCAACTCGACGATGCTTTCGCGACCATTATTCGCCAGGTCTATTTTGCCATTTTCGAACGCGACGCCCACGAAATGATTGCCAACAATGCCTCAGTTGATGAACTTAACGAAAACTACCTGGCAAACTTGAAAGAAGAATTTGGCGACGCTGTGGATGTTTCGGACGAATTCAAGTATGAATGGGTCTCAATTCCCCATATTTTCGGCACACCATTCTATGTTTATGCCTACGCTTTTGGCCAATTGCTGGTCTTCGCCCTCTACAAACGCTATCAGGAAGAAGGCGAAAGCTTCAAGCCGAAATACATGCGCATCTTGTCCGCCGGTGGCTCCATCGCCCCGATTCCCTTGCTGGCAGAAGCCGGCATGGACATCACCAAAGCCGAATTCTGGCAAGGCGGCTTTGACGTGATCGAAGGCATGGTCACCAAACTCGAAGAGATGTAAAGAATAGATTGTTATTAAGAAAAGGCGTTCTTTTTTGAGAACGCCTTTTCGATTTCCATTGCAGGAAGATTGTTTAACAAAATTAGTTAATCAAAAACTCCCAGTTCAACATAAAATCCTTCATCGCCTTTCCAGGCATTAAAACTGACCATAGTTGGGTAGTAGCGGGGGTTGGTGGCAGCGGCACTGCAGCAGAGATGGTGTGAAACGCCGTCGAAATCGAGTTTTGTTTCCGAACCGGCATAGCTAAAGCCAATTTTCCCATCTTTGGAGAAGAAGTAAAAGGGCTTGCCATTCAGAATTTGGAAGTCGAAACTTTCTTCATAGCCTTTGTCCTCGTTAAGCGATTTGCCGTTTTTGTAGATGTCCCCTTTGGAAAATTGCTCTTCCGATCCGGTTTCAACATGAGCTATTTCGACATACCAGTCATCACCGGAAACCCATTTCCCGCGAAGGTTGTTGATTGGGCTAATTTCTCCACAATCGATACTCAACACTTCTTTATCAGCTAATTGAACAATCACCGTAGCTTTATTATCATCAAATTGCTCATAGGCATGCAGTTCTTCACCGTTTAAAAGCGGCTTCTCCTCAAGCAGGAGCTCCTCACGCCAGGCATCGCGCCGTTTCAATATTTCTTCGGAAGAGCCGATGGTGGTATCAAACACGCCATCTTCCGTTCCGGGTTTACTTGTTTTGAGCTGATAGATTTCCATGGTCAATTCACCAATTTGACTTGTCTCGGGGATTTCTTCAGAATTGATTTGAGGAGGATAGCTTGAATTTAGTGTGTTATCCTCAGGAGGGTTTTCAAGCGGTACGCATGAGGCGAGCAAGAGTGTTATCGTCAGGAGCCCCAATAGAAATGGTTTTGCTTTCATCATTCTTTCCTTTCACTAATAAATCAAGTGGACAATGAGAGAATTAATTGTAAACGATTTCGAAATAGTCATTTTTTTGAGAATTGCCGATCAGCCCGTCAAGCTTAACATGAAATGAAGTATTGATTTATAATTTCTGCAAAAGGGTTTTCTGAAGGTGAAAATGAATCGTTTGAACAAGTTTATATCCATATTATTAATATGCACAACCTTTTTAACCGCCTGCGATTCAATCTATGACAAGATTGTCACGCAACCGCTGAATGATCTGGTTTCCACAGCAATTCCTGAAGATCCTAAACCTGACGAAAAAAATGAACCTTCCGATTCACTGTTGCCAGATACAAGAAGCCCATCCCCAGGCCGAACCGGAATTGCTTTTAGTTCAGAAGGTTATCCAGACACAGGTTCAGCTATGCAAGGGATTGCGGCAACCGGTGTCAGCTTTGTCCGTTTAGAATTCCCTATAGAAGAAATCCAGGAAACAACGAGCCATCACGAGGTTTGGGATAATGGCTTTAAGGAAAAAGTTGCAAAAGCTCGGGCGAACAATTTACACATCATCGGCTTATTGACCTATGGTCCGAATCCGGCTTTTTATGAAGTTGGTGATGATACGGCCTTTTTCGAATTATGGCGAAAATATGTTCAAGTGGTAGTAGATCAGTTCGGAAACAGCATTGACCATTGGGAAATTGGCAATGAACAAAACAGTTTGCTTTTCTGGAATAAGGTTCGCAAACAAGACAAAAGCGTTCAGGTCGATATTTATGCCGAAATGTTGAATATTGCCTATAAAATCATAAAAGAGCATAATGCCAGGGATGTTGTAATTGTCGGGGGATTGATTGCTGATACCGATTTCGCAGGAGGTTACTCCCCTTCTGCATTTATGAAAGCTCTGGCAGAAACAAGCGCGGCCGAGAGTTATGATGCGGTTGCAATTCATCCCTATTGGGGGGATCGTTTACCGGAAAGTCCAAAAGAAATGAGGACAGCCGATAATCTTAAGAAGTTGAATTTGGCAGATTACATGAATGCGTTTATCAAGGATGTTCAGTTTTATGCCAAACGCAATGTGAAAATTTATGTTACGGAAATCGGTCTGGACCAAGCCTGGGTTTCTAAGTTGAACAAAGAAATGGGCATTTCGGACGAGTGGTTGGAAGTTTCGATTATGGCGAGAAGTTTTGCGACCTTGCTTTCCTTCCCCGAAGTTCAAACGGTGATTTGGTTTGTTTATGCTCCGGTTCCAGGCGGAGAAACTTTTGCGATGAGCGATTATGCCAAAGTGCATATGAAAAGAATCAGCCAAACGCTCGATCAAGCCGAACCACTTGGTTTTTACAGGATAAAGGACAAATCAGGAAATCTTGTAGAAGGAGCCTGGGAATTTCGCTATAGATTGCCAAATGAAAAAACAGTATCCTGGTTTTGGGATCAGGCTGAGACTTATGAAGAAGGTCCGGCTTATCTCGAGGGGGCAAAGAATGGAAGCGTCGGTCACTTTTTTGTTGACGAGAAAATTGAGGGCACAGGAGCTCCGGTTGACAAGGAAAACCCCTTCCCCTTTGGCTCACTCCCTGGTATTTTGATTGGGGATATCAGCGATGAGATGGCGATTACAAAAGTGGGCAATAATCAGAAAAATGAAATTAAAACCATGTATGTTAATGGGTCTGAGACAATCCAACCGGAATATCTGGAATTAACATTTAATTCAGCAATCTGGCATGAGGACTACGACGACTTCCTTCATGAACACTTGAGCTCAACGTCTATTCCCAATTGTAAAATTCATATGCCTTTCGCCATTGATGGTTTAGAGCGGCGTATTTCACGGGAAGAAAAATTGGTTGGGAAAACAATATTTATCGCCATAAACGATTTAGATGATTATGACCAAATTCTTTTCCAGCAAATTGAATGGGATAGAAGATATGGATTAATTCTTTTAGGCGGAGATAATCCGGGAGTTTGTTTAAACGAGGCTTGGGAAGTCATTCGACTATCTGAAGCAAAAAATTTCGGACTTGAAGGCTCGATGATGACTGAGTCCGCCTCAACCAATGTTGGGATGGGAGTTTATTTTAGTTACGACCCTAATCTTTGGACTGTTACAGACAAAGAAGAATGGAACTATTTGTCGCTAAATGGCGATGACAATTGCACTATTCTTTACTATAACGGACATGGAATGGGAGAGGACTTCTATAATGACTATTATGAAAAGAAAATTGGTCAAACTCTCTTCCAAGTAAATCATTGGAAAAGGAAATCAAATGACGAAAGCATTGTATATGGCTATAGTTGGAATAACTGGGAGCATTTTATGTCAGTAGAAACCCTGGAACCGGGTGGGCTTACGGAAAACTGCA
>JAGOIM010000068.1 GCA_017995665.1 Anaerolineaceae bacterium
TCAACGAAATTTTGAGCACGGTAATGATGAACGCCATTGCCGTGCAGCTGATGAATTTCATGCTGCGTGGTCCGATGATTGACCCGGTCCAGGCACAAGCGGCTTCGCAAATTCCACAAACGGCGCGGCTTGAAGTTGCCTATCGCCTGCCGCGTTTGGCTCCTACACGCTTGCATATCGGTTTGCTGATTGCGATTGCTCTGGCTGTGGCAGTCTATTTTTTGCTCTGGCGGACGACGCTCGGTTATCGCATTCGGGCGGTTGGGCAAAACCAGCCGGCTTCGAAATATGGCGGGGTTGACGTAAAAAAACACATCGTTTTAGCACTTTTGTTTAGCGGTGCTTTTGCCGGTCTGGCTGGAATGATGCAGGTTTATGGCGTGAATTATCGCATGATCACGGATGGTTCGGCGACGGGCTTTACCGGGAATGCGGGTTTTAACGGGATTGTCGCCGCACTCTTTGGGCAGTTACACCCTCTGATTACTATCCCGGCTTCAATTTTGTTTGGTGGTTTGTTGGTTGGGGCAAACTCGATGCAACGGGTTGTTCAGGTTCCTTCTGCTCTGATTACCGCCTTGAACGGTTTGGTGGTGGTTTTTGTGGTCGCCAGTGAGTATTTTAGAAAAAAGAACCAACGCAAACGAATTGCGCTTATGGATGATCACGGAGAGGATGAGTCGCCAATTGTGCCTGAGAATAAAACTGAGGAGGTGCAGGCATGATTACGGATCTCTTCACCACAACAGTATTAATTGGCATCATATCTTCCGGAATTCGTCTGGCAACCCCCTATCTTTTTGCCGGCATAGGCGAAATGTTTAGCCAGCGAAGCGGCGTTCTCAATTTGGGGGTTGAAGGCCAAATGTTGCTCGGAGCTTTTGCGGCTTATTACGTTGTCCTCAAAACCGGCAATCTCTTCTATGGCATTTTGGCAGCAATTGTAGTGGGGGCCTTGATGGGTCTGGCGATGGCTTTCGTAACCATTCACCTCAAAGCGACGCAGGGTATCGCCGGAATTGGTTTTTACCTTTTTGGCATGGGCATGAGCAATTTACTCTTCCAAAAACTGATTGGCATGGTCGAAAACATTAACGGCTTCTCAACTATCAAAATCCCTCTTCTGGGTGATATTCCGGTCATCGGAGAAATATTTTTTCAGCATAATTTATTGGTTTATCTCGCCTTTTTGTTGGTACCGCTTGCCTGGTTTGTCTTGAACAAAACCACGATAGGGTTAAAAATCAGAGCAGTCGGCGAAAACCCTGAGGCGGCCGACTCCTTAGGTGTGAGTGTGGTTGGTGTGCGCTATTTCACCGTAATTATGGGCGGTATCTTTTCCAGCATTGCCGGCGCCTCACTTTCAGTCGGTTTGCTTAATGTCTTTCAGCAAAACATGACCGCCGGACAGGGTTTTATCGCTGTTGCCCTGGTCTATTTTGGCGCATGGAAACCCTTTGGGGTCTTAACCGGGGCATTGCTTTTCAGTTTGGTAAACGCCCTGCAACTTTGGATTCAGGTTTTGGGTATTCCGATTCCTTCGGAATTTGCGGTGATGATGCCTTACATTTTGACGATTGTTGTTTTGGCACTTTCACTTTCTAAAGGTAAAGGTCCTTCCGCTCTTACAAAAGCCTTTGAGCGGGAGGGTTAAACAACAAGCCCGGGAAACCGGAGAATTAAGGAGATTAGAATGAAGAATATTTTCAAAGTGCTCTCAATTTTATTGATTGCCGTTTTGGTGTTGGCGGGATGTAATTCCGCTGCACCAACAACCGACGAGCCGGTAGTTGACGATGCGCAACCCTTGCGCATTGCCATCGTTACCCCCAGTACAATCAACGACCTGGCTTTCTCACAAAGTATTTCCGACGCCATGCAAGTCCTCAAAGCAGAAATGGGTGACAATTTGGAATATGCTTATTCGGAAAATATGTTTGTCATCGATGATGCCGCCGCTGCAATTCGGGATTATGCCCAAAAAGGCTATGACATCATTCTTGCCCACGGTTCGCAATATGGTTCCTCAGTGCAAGAAATTGCTCCCGATTTCCCTGATACTGTTTTTGCTCATGGTACAACGGTCGACACCTTCGGTTTGCCAAATGTTTATGCCTACGAAGCAGCTTCTGACCAGGGTGGTTTTGTAAATGGTGTTACCGCCGCTTTGCTAACCAAGAGCAAGATTATCGGTGTTGTTGGCCCAATTGAAACCGGCGATGCCAAGCTTTATATTGATGGTTTTGTCAAAGGTGTCCACTCGGTTGATCCTGAAATCGACGTTCGTGTTACCTATATCGGTTCCTTCTCCGATGTCGCTTTGGCTGCCGAAGCTGCCACAACCCACCTCTCTGCCGGTGCTGATGTTTTGACCGGTTCAGCCCAGATGGTGGTTGGTGCTATCGGTAAAGCCCAGGAAGCCGGTGCATGGTGGTTTGGAACGCAAGCTGATCAAACCGATTTCGCCCCCGATGTAGTGGTTGCCAGCCAGGTTTATCACTGGGAAATCATTTTGCGCGAAATCATCGCCAAACGTGATGCAGGCGTTCTCGGCGGTGAATCCTTTGCTGCCAGTTTAGAGAATGGCGGTCAGGTAATTCACTTCAATCCCGGTTTGGAATTACCCGAAGGTGTAATGGATAAAGCCCAGAGCATTATTGATGATGTTATTGCCGGAAATATTGAAACCCACTAATAATAAATAATAAATCAGACTTCCGGGCAGGAAATTCGCCTGTCCGGAAGCTTCCCCGGAGTTCCTATGGAAAAAAACGCCACAACAAACCCTCAAAAAATATTCGACAGTCTGGAAATGAAAGGCATAAGCAAACAGTTCCCCGGTGTTTTGGCGAACGACAAGGTCGATTTTGACGTCCGCAGCGGTGAAGTCCATGCGCTTTTGGGCGAAAATGGTGCCGGTAAGAGCACTTTGATGAAGGTTTTGTATGGCATGTATCGCCCGGATGAGGGGCAAATTTTCCTCAATGGCGAAGAGATTAACATCAGCAGCCCGACTGCAGCGATTAATCATGGAATTGGAATGATTCACCAGCATTTTATGTTGGTTCCGACGCTGACAGTGGCAGAAAATGTCGCCCTCGGTCTGCCGAGCAGCAAAGGTCTTTTGACCGACCTGGACGTCGTCTCAAAGCGCATCCTCGAATTGGCGAATACCTATCAGCTCAAAATTGACCCGAATGCTTATATTTGGCAACTTTCAGTGGGTCAGCAGCAACGTGTCGAAATTATCAAGGCATTATATCGAGGGGCTTCCCTCTTATTATTAGACGAACCGACCGCTGTTTTGACTCCCCAGGAAGTGGAGGAACTCTTTGTAATTATGCGACAAATGACATATGACGGTTATGGCTTAGTCTTTATCTCGCATAAATTGCATGAAGTGGTCGAAATCAGTGACCGCATCACGGTTTTGCGCAATGGCAAGCTTGTTGGCACACAACCAAGCTGCAATGTTACCGCTCAGACACTGGCGAACTGGATGGTTGGGCGTGAAATTACCTTCATTACCGGTGGCGAAGACATTGACCGGGGCGAAGTGCGCATGGAACTGCAAAAAGCCTGTTGTTCCAGCGATCGCGGAATGGAAGGCTTGTGTGATGTCGACCTGCAAATTCATTCAGGCGAAATTGTCGGTCTTGCCGGTGTTTCGGGCAACGGACAGCTGGAACTTGCGGAGGCGATTACCGGTATGCGCCCCTTGGTTTCGGGCAAAGTCTTTCTGGAAGGAGAAGATGTGAGCGGTTTGGCGCCCGGCAAAATCACCGAAAAAGGACTGGCTTACGTTCCTGAAGAGCGCATGAAAGACGGCATGATCCGTGATTTTAACATTTCAGAAAACTTGATTTTGCGCGAGCATCACAAATGGCCCTTCTCACAAAAAGGCTTCCTGCGCATGACCTACATTGCCGAACACAGCGAAAAGTTGATTAAGCAGTATCGGATTAAAACCCCTTCGCGCCTGACAATGGCGAAGAACCTCTCCGGCGGAAACATTCAAAAAGTCTTGCTTGCCCGTGAGTTTTCACGCGAACCGAGAGCAATCGTTGCCGCGCAACCAACACGCGGTTTGGACATTGGCGCCAGTGAATATGTGCATGAGCAATTGCTTGACCAACGCAAAAAGGGCACAGCAATTTTGCTCATCTCGGAAGATTTGGACGAGATTATGGCTCTGGCAGACCGCATCGCTGTGATTTACGAGGGTAAAATTATGGACATCCTGCCGAGAAAAACTGCTACCAAAGAAGATCTCGGCTTGCTCATGGCTGGTGTCCATCCGGGAGAAACAGTCCGCTCTGATCGATGTGATTAGGCAGTGAAAAAATGGAAGTTGATTAATGGTTGATAGTTTGCCATTATCCCCAATCTGCCTGTTACAATAAAGCAGAGGTCTTTATGCGATATCCGGTTTCCCATCCAAAAGTTTTAGAACGCGCCAAGCAGGTTGCGAAGTTGAACCCAATTTTTCTCGATACCGAAACGACCGGTGTCGGGCTGTATGATTTGGTGATTGAAGTTGGGATTGTCGATTACGAGGGAAACACGCTCTACAATAAACTGATTAATCCTGGAATGCCGATTCCCCCAGATTCGACTAAAGTTCATGCGATTAGCGACGATATGGTAAAAGATGCCCCGACAATGAAAGATGCCTGGAGTGAAATTGAGCCAATTTTACAAAACCGCGCAATCGGGATTTATAACGCCGAATTTGACTACCGGCTTATGAAACAATCGGTTGAACATGTCGGCTTGCCCTGGACTATCGAACGCAATCAAGCTTTTTGTATGATGAATATGTTTGCTGCCTGGTATGGGGAATGGAATCAACGGGCAAACAATTTTCGCTCGCAAAAGTTGGAATTTGCCGGAAGTTTTTGTGGCATTGATTTGGAAAACACGCATCATGCGGTTGATGATGCTAAATTGACCGCAGCCTTGTTGAAATATCTGGCTGCTTACGAGGCTTAGTTTTACTGATCCTTCGGGAAGAAGGCTTTTTTCCATTCGTATAGTTTATTTAGTGCCTGAATTGGGCTGAGCGCTTCGAGGTCCAGCTTTTCGAATTCTTCCATCAAGGGGTTGTTTTCGGGAAAAAGGCGCAACTGGTCTTTTTCTTCTTTGATATCCGGTAGTGTTTTGCCGGAAGAAGCTTCTAGTTGTTTCAAAATTTCATTGGCGCGGGCAATCACAGGCGCCGGTAAACCGGCCATTTGAGCGACGTGAATACCATATGACCGGTCAGCAGCACCGGGCACAATTTTATGCAGGAAGATAACCTGTCCATCAGCTTCGCTTACCGCCACGTTGTAATTGCGCACGCCGGGGAAGAGCTCGGCTAATTCGGTCAACTCGTGATAATGGGTGGCAAAAAGTGTAAAAGCCTTGAGTTTTGGATGACTGTGGATGTATTCAATAATCGCCCAGGCAATCGAAAGTCCGTCATAGGTGCTGGTGCCGCGTCCGATTTCGTCTAAAATCAACAAGCTTCGCGGTGAAGCGTTGTTGAGGATGTTGGCGGTTTCCAACATTTCAACCATAAAGGTTGATTGTCCCTGATGGATGGCATCGTGCGCTCCGATTCGGGTAAAAACACGGTCAACCAAGCCGATTTCTGCGCTGTCAGCCGGGACGAAACTGCCAATTTGCGCCAGGAGGACAATCAAGACCACCTGACGTAAAAAGGTGGATTTACCGCTCATGTTGGGGCCGGTTATCAGGCGGACAATTTCGCCCTCTTCAAAAACGGTGTCATTGGCAATGTAGCGCGAGCGGCTGGTGAGCTCCTCGACGACCGGATGGCGGCCACCGATGATGTTTATGCCTTTTTCGCTCTTAAGCACGGGGCGGACATAGCGATTGAGCGCAGCCACTTCGGCAAGGGAAAGCAGGCAATCAAGCCGGGCAATTGAACGGGCGGTCTCCAAAAGTGCGGCGGAAGAAGAGGCTAATTGTGAAACAACCTGTTGAAAGACTTTCACTTCAATTTCGTGAATCTGACTTTCGGCATTCAGCACGAGTGATTCGTATTCTTTCAATTCGGGCGTGATATAGCGTTCGCTGTTGACCAGGGTTTGTTTGCGGATGTATTCCTCGGGGGCTTTATCCGCCAAACCGCGCGATATTTCAAGATAGTAACCGAAGACTTTGTTGAAACCGACCCTTAACGTCTTAAGACCGGTGCGCTGACGTTCGGAAGATTCAAGAGAGTTAATCCACTCCCGGGCGTGTTGGGAAGAGGAAAGAACCTGGTCCAATTCGGGCGAGAAGCCTTGGCGGATGAGCCCGGTCGTGTTGAGCGTTGCCGGGGGATCGTCGCTGATTGCGCGCTTGAGCAAATCGATTTCTGTTTCAAAAGAAGCCCAGCCATCCAGAATTGGTTTGAGGGCAGGCTCTTCAGGATTGAGCAAAGCAAGCAAAGTCGGGAGAATTTGCAAATCCTCGCGCAGGGCAGCGAGATCGGTTGGTCGGGCTGATCCGTTGACCAAACGGGTAACCAGGCGCTCAAGGTCATGCAATTGATGCAGAACTTCGGCAATTTGCTTTCTTTCAACGCCGTGATTATAGAAATAATCGACCGCCTCAAGCCGCCGGTTGATTTCCTCAAGGTTGAGCAATGGTTTGTTGACCCAATTTCGCAAGAGGCGCTTGCCCATCGGACTTTGGGTTTTATCCAAAACGCCGAGCAAAGAGCCTTCTGTTTTGGCATCGCGCAGTGTCTCGGTCAGTTCCAAGTTGCGCCTGGTTTCGGCATCCAAAACCATGAAATCAGCCAGGCTATAGGTGCTGAAAGAGAGCTCTATCTCAAGCATGGACTTCTGGGTTTCCCGAAGGTATTTCAACAAGGCCCCGGTTGCACGGCTTGCCAGGGGAAGGTCTTTGAGCCCCAAACCTTCCAAATTGCTAACCCAGAATTGCTGTTTGATTAATTCCTGGGCTCTGCCAAATTCAAAATACCAGTTCGGGATGCGGGTAAGGTTAGCATTGAATGCCACTTTTTCATTCAAAGTATCCGAAATGAGTAATTCAGCCGGTGAAAGCCGTTCAATTTCGGCGCGAATCAGGCCTTCAACGTTATTGTCTGAAAGTTCGGTTGCCGCCAGCTCGCCGGTGGAGATGTCCACATAGGCAAATCCGGCTTTTCCTTCTTGAAGAATAAAACAAGCCAGATAATTATTTCTGCCGGAAGGCAAAAGGTTGGGTTCAACCACCGTCCCCGGCGTTATTACCCGAACAACTTCACGATCAACCAAACCCTTATCGGGCGGATCGCCAACTTGTTCACAAATGGCAACGTGAAAGCCTTTTTCAATCAGGCGGTTGAGGTAATTGTCAACGGCATGATAGGGGATTCCTGCCATCGGTACGCGCACACCTTTGGAAACCGGACGGGAGGTCAAAACAATGTCGAGAGCATCGGCTGTTTTGCGGGCATCGTCGTCAAAAGTTTCGTAAAAATCGCCCAAACGGAAGAAAACAATCGCATCCGGATATTCGCTTTTGATATCGAGATATTGTTGGCGTAAGGGCGTGATTGTTTCTTCCATGTTTTTATTTTAAGTTTTCGATAATG
>JAGOIM010000069.1 GCA_017995665.1 Anaerolineaceae bacterium
GCAAAGCCAAAGAGCAAACCTGCTCCCAGCGAGCCGATTGGCATCCAGTTGCCAAAAATCATCGCCGCCAGACCAATAAAGCCCTTGCCGGCTGTCATTCCTTCGTCAAAGCGTCCAACCGAACCGAGCGTAAAGAAGGCACCGGCGATACCAGCAACCACACCGCTCAGAATCACGCCCATATAGCGGGTCTTAATGACATTAATGCCGAGAGTATCGGCTGCTTTTGGATGCTCGCCAACACTGCGTAGGCGCAAACCCCAGCGCGTTTGGAAAAGTGCCAGTTGCAGAACGATCAAAATGATAATCATCAGATAGACGAAAATGTTTTGATTGAACAAAATCGGTCCAACCAAGGGGATGTCTGCCAAAAGCGGAATCGGAACACGGCTGAACATGGGAGGTTGGTTTAAACCTTGATTTCCCTGAAGGAATTTTTGGGAGATAAAGGCGGTCATACCGGTTGAAAAAATATTAATAACCGTGCCGGAGATGGTCTGGTTGACCTTATATTTAATGGAGAGCACGCCCAAAATTAACGCCAGCAAAACGGATGCCAGAATTCCGCCCAGCAAGCCAGCCCAAACGTTTTTGGTTACGCTACCGACGATTGCGGCCGCCATAGACGCCATCAGCATCATGCCTTCAATAGAAATGTTGATGATACCGCTGCGTTCTGCTAATATGCCGGAGAATGCGCCGAGCGTAATCGGAACCGCCAAAAGAACGGCGCTGGAGAGCATTCCGGCCAGGTTGAGAGACATTCCGGCTGCTTGCCAAACCAAAAATGAAAAAATCAGGGCAACCGCAGAAACGCCGACCATCAAATTGGTTTGTCTGCCAAAGCCTTTCACCAGCTGATAAATTCCAATTGCCAAAACAATTGCGGCCAAAACGATGAGCGTTGTGCGCGATGGCAAAACCAAATCTCGCATCATTCCCTGGTCAATGCCACCGGGTGTCATCACAAAACGAGTGAAATGCTCGGCTTGGGTTTTCAAAGCAAAAACGAAGAAAATCAGCAGAGCAATCGCAATTTCAACAATCCCCATGCTAAGTTTTCGCGCCGGTGAAACATCATAAATTCGTTTGTGTTTAATCACATTTGTTGTAGTTGTCATGATTGACCTCCCCAACCACTGAGGAAGACTTGTTGTTCCTCTTGTTTTGGTTTGCGCAAACGGTAAATTGAGCGAATAATTGCCGGTGCGGCAACAAACATCAGAATAATCGCTTGAATAACATCAACAATATCAATCGGAATGGATGAAACGACCATCATCCGGGTGGCTCCATTTCGGAGTGTGCCAAAGAGCAAGGAAGACAAAATCACGCCGAGGGGATGATTGTTGCCAATCAAAGCCAGAGCGATACTGTCAAAACCGTAACCGGAGGATAGCCCCAAAGCCATGCTGTGGTTGACTGCCAAAACTTGAACCGCTCCTGCCATACCAGCCAGAGCACCCGAAAGGGTCATCGCCAGCATAATCGATTTTCCGGTATTCAAACCGGCATATTTTGCCGCACGAGGATTCGTGCCGACTGTGCGCAGGTTCATACCCCAAGTAGTTTTGAAAAGCAGCCACCAAACCAGAAAAGCGACAAGCAAGGCGATGAAAAAGCCGAGATGAAAGCGGATTGGTGAACCAAAAAATTGGGGAATCTTTGCACTGTCTTCAATCATTGGGCTCAGCGGCAGTCCGCCGGAACCCGGGCGGCTCATCGGTCCGGAAAGCAGCCATTCGGTCAGGCGGAAGGCAATCCAGTTCATCATGATTGTGTTGATCACTTCGTGTCCGCCGGTTTTTGCTTTTAGAAAGCCCGGTACAAAGCCCCAAATAGCACCACCGGCTGCACCGGCTAAGAATGCGAGGGGCATATGGATATAGACCGGCAAACCTTTGACCGCATATCCAACGTAGGTTGCGGCAGCGGCACCGATGAAAAGTTGTCCTTCAACACCGATGTTGAACAAGCCCGAGCGAAAACCGAGGGCAACTGCCAAACCGGCGAAAATGTATGGTGTTGATTGAACCAAGCTTTCTAAAATCGGGTTGAATGCACGTCGGATTTCAACCGCATTGCCACTGCTCAGGGCGTTAATTATGCGGGCCGGGTCACCTAGGGAACCGGTGAAAAGGGCTTTATAAGCGGTGATAATTTCTCTCCAGGCTTCGGCAAGTCCTTTGCCAAAACCTTGTCCAAAAGCAGCCCAGACGCTTGAACTGGTGGCGGCAATCAAAATTGCGCCAATCACCAGACCGGTAAAAATTGACAGCAAAGGTATACCCGCCTTGCCCAAAAATGATTTTTTGGGTTTTTCTTCGGGTTCGTTAACTTCTTTTAGGAATACTACTCCGGGGTCTTTTTTATCTTCTGTCATAATTACCTCAAATGGTGGCTTCAACCTCAGTTGACGAATCAGCCGGACGGATTTCATCGGGAACAACCCCTGCCATGAGTAAGCCGATAGTTTCTTTACTAATGCCCTTATTCTCGACCACCGCAATTAATTCGCCACGGAACATGACCGCGATTCGGTCGGAAAGTTTCATAATCTCATCCAATTCTGGCGAAACCAGCAGGACACCGGCGCCTTCATCGCGTTTTTCGACAAGTCGTTTGTGGATATATTCAATTGAACCGACATCCAAACCGCGAGTAGGCTGGGAGGCGACAAGGAACTTAATTGGGCGGGAAAGCTCGCGGGCGATAATCACTTTTTGCTGATTTCCACCGGAAAGTGAGCCGACCGGCGTCACCGCGCTTGGTGTGCGGATGTCAAAGTTTTCAATCAGCCTTTTGGCATTTTCCATGATAACCGGGAATTGCAAAATGACACCTTTGGAGAAAGGCTCTTGATAATACGTGCAGAGCACCAGGTTTTCGGCAACGCTAAAGGGCAAAACCAAACCGTCCAATTGGCGGTCTTCCGGAATATGCGCCGAGCCCAATTCTGTGATTTGACGTGGGCTGAATTTGTCGATATCCTGCCCGAGCATCCTGATTTTGCCGGTTTGGTGCTTTAGCAAACCGGTGAGGGCATAGACCAATTCACTTTGGCCGTTGCCCTGGACGCCAGCTACGCCCACAATTTCACCCGCCCGAACCTCAAGCGAAACATTTTCGACCTGAATTTCATCAAATTTGTCAACGACGGTCAGGTTTTCGATTGAAAGAACGACATTTCCCGGTTGGCTTTCGGTTTTTTCGCCTTCCAAGTCAACTTCCCGACCGACCATCATGGCAGCCAGGCTGTTTTGATCAGCGTTTTCGGGCAAGACTTCTCCGACCATAGCACCACGGCGAATCACCATGACCCGGTCAGAAATATCCAAAACCTCACGCAATTTGTGAGTGATGAAGATAATCGATTTTCCCTCTTCAACCAGCAAATGCATAATTTTGAAGAGTTCGTCAGCTTCCTGTGGGGTTAAAACGGCGGTCGGTTCGTCAAAAATCAGAATTTCAGCATCGCGGTAGAGCAATTTGATAATCTCAACCCTTTGCTGAACACCAACCGGAATATCGCGAATGAAATTGTCAGGATCAACCGCTAAATTAAATTGATCCGAAATTTCCCGAATTCGTTTGGCTGCGGCTGCACGATCCAAAAAACCGAGCTGTTTAACCGATTCATTGCCCAGCATGACATTTTCTGTGACAGTAAAAACAGGAATGAGCATAAAATGCTGGTGAACCATGCCAATCCCTTGTTTAATAGCGTCGGTAGGAGAATTGATGGTAACTTTTTCGCCGTTGATAAAAATTTCGCCTTCATCCGGTTGGTAGAGGCCGTAAAGGATATTCATCAGGGTTGATTTACCGGCACCGTTTTCTCCGAGCAATGCCAGGATTTCGCCTTTGTTGAGGGTAAGATCAATATGATCGTTGGCTAATACCCCCGGGAAGCGTTTAGTGATTCCCTTTAATTCAAGAATTGGAGTCATAATATATCATTCCCTAAAAGATGGTTTTATAAATCTTACCACTTAAATGTATAAAAAAAGACCGGAATAAAACCGGTCTTTCAGTAGATTTCATGTTAATCCCGAAGAGGTATTTGTCTCTTCGGGATTAGAGTAATCAGAGTTTAGTCGATGGAGACTGCACCGGAGATGATGTCAGCTTTGAGCTGTTCGATTTCAGCGGTGAGTTCAGCAGGGACGAGGTCAGCCAGTTTGTGATAAGGGGCGATTGCAACGCCGCCATTGGCAAGCGTACCGATTACATCGCCGCCAACAAAGCTGCCATCAGCAACAGATTTGATAACCTGAAGAGTCGTGGCATCCATCATTTTCATAACGGAAGTCAGGGTAATGTCATCATATTCGGGGCTGGTAAGGGCCCAGTCAGAGTCAACACCAATCAGGTATGCATTGCCGCGTTCTTTGATAGCGGCAGCAGCGCCCAAACCGACAGGTCCGGCAACGGGCATGATGATGTCAGCGCCTTCGTCCATCAGGGATTTGGCAAGTTCGTTACCTTTTTGCTGATCGTCGAAAGAGTTGGTGAAAAGACCGGTTTGAGTAGCATTGTCCCAACCGAGAACTTTGACATCGGTACCGTGTTTTTCGTTGTAGATTTCGACACCCTTCTGATAACCAGCCATGAAGATGGTTACAGTGGGGATGGGCAGACCGCCAAAGGTTCCGACAACACCGGTTTTGGTAACACCGGCAGCCAGATAACCGGCAAGGACACCAGCTTCGTCAGTATCGAAGATTTGACCAACGACGTTGTCGATAGCGGGATCGTAGTTGAAGTCAACGATAGAGAATTTGACTTCGGGATTCGCTTCGGCAGCGGCTTTGGTTGCATCGCCAATCAAGAAACCGACGGTGATAATCAGATCACAATCTTCTTCAATGAAGGCATTCAGGAATTTCTCGTAGTCTGCGACTTCTTTGGACTCGAGGTATTTACCTTCGGCTCCCAGTTCAGATTGAGCATCCTCGATGCCTTTCCAGGCAGTGGCGTTGAAGGATTTGTCGTCAATACCACCGGTATCGGTGATTTGGCAAACCTTAACTTTTTCTCCGACTGGTTGTTCAACAGCAGGAGTTTCGGCGGGTTGACAGGCAGCCAGGGCGAACGAAGCAACCAGCAACAACGAAACAATAACTAAAATATTTTTACGCATGATTATTCTCCTCTTCTAAATTAAGCCCGAATATATCGGGTGAATTGACTATTAAGTATAGTTTAGCGCAGGCTATTGCGCAAGCAAAACCCGGATGGATATGTCTACAACGATTAGCCTGTTTCGCTCTAAAAAACCTTAATCAGTGGCGGTCATTGCCTGCCCGCACAGATGGGCAACTAAAAGTTGACCGTAAAAGGTGGTTACTACCACGCCGATAAAGAAAACTATCGAACCGAGGGGTGCAATTAGACCGGCAAGGATAGATCCGGCATATACCAATAGCCAGGCTTTAAAATCTGTGCGAAGCCGTTTGAAAAAGTTGCCAAATTCAAAACCGGAAGCAAAAGTATTTTTCACCGCAAAATTTGCCATTGCGATTGGTTGAATCAAAAAGAGGGCTAAGGCATAAACAAAAAACAATAAAACAATCAGAAGTATCATCATTATTCCAAAAACTTCAGTGCCTGTATTACTGGCATTATCGATTATATTTATTGGTAGTATGAACAATATAGCCAATACAATTGCGGGCAGACTGTATACCAAATTAATCAAGGTGTACCTGAAACCGCGGCTCAAATCCTCTCCGAAGTCAAAAGTTGGCAAGGGGTTGATCTCGTTTTGATGAACATTAGCAATTGTTCTCAAAATGTATCCAAGTATGACAAATTGTCCGATAACTGGAATCAAACTGACCAAAAGTGGGACGATTAGCTTATCGAACCAATTTTCGTCATCAAATATAAATGTAAGTGCTTTTCTAAAATTAACCATAGGAACCTTCCGTTTTTTCTAAGATTGTTTATTATTGTACTACTTGCAAGCTCATGCGCTTTTCAAGCGATTTTGCTTGCCTTGCGAGATTGGCAATTATAAATTGAGCCTAAAGCCGGCCCAAGCAATTGCCGATAATTCCTCTCAATAGTACCGCCAGGAAAACCAGCCTCCAAGCGTTCTTTTCTCAAAATGCTTGCTTTAAGCATAGTCCCGAACCGGATGAGACAGCATAGATAATCTCAGGTTTAAAGCTGACTGTAGCCTTCTACATTCAAAACGAAAACGGTTGCTTGTTTTTCGCCTTCCTTTTCAGATGCACTGGAATTTTCTTTAATAATTTCCAAAGCGCGATCCACACGGTCTGGCTCAACGCCCATAATCAGCGTGCTGCGGCCACTGCGGAAGAAGCCACCGGTTGAGGCGATGAAAGTAACCCGATATTTTTCGTCCGTCAATTTGCGGGAGACCCGGTCGTTGTCTTCATCTTTAATAATAGCCATAATCAATTTCATATCAATACTCCTCAAAATGTTCCACATCTAAAATGAAAATCGTAACCCCACCAACCATCGTCTCCGCTGGAATAACCATCGGGAAGGGGGTGTAATCCATGGTTGCCGCCACATAACTAATTCTTTTTTTGGCAGCGGCAGAAAGAAGGTCGACAATTTTGGGGATGCTATTTTCATCAGATGCGATCAAGAAGCTCACGTTTTTTTCAAGCAAAAAACCACCGGTGCTGGGAAATTTGGCAAAAGAAAAAGCTTCTTTTTGTAATGCCATCTCCACAACATCGCTGTCCTGACTATTTACCACGGCAAGCACCATCCGGGTAATGGGTAAATCGGTATGCGTCACATGCCCTCCAAAGGAACAAGTTTGGTTACTATGATTCTAACCCCAAATCGCAGAAAATTCGAACGAATTTTGAAAGTTTTCAAAAGTGATTTTCGGGCGAATTTTTCTTCTGTCATTTTGATTGTCCCTGGCATAGCTCCTAATTAAAATTTGGACATTTCTATCTTGCCTTGACGCCAGCATTGATGTCTGGAAATTGTCATAGATTTTAGCTAAAATGCAATTATTAACGAGAAAAAGCTAATGTGTAAGGCTGGGTTTCAACCCGGCCCTTCATTGATGTGTGAGGATAAAAAATATCGCAAGCGAAGTCAGAACTTCTTCTTGCGATACTTTTTACAGGCCAGGCGCTTAATTTCTCCTGAGTTTCTCAATTTAGTGTCCTGAAAACATTTCTTTTCCTCGTTGAAAACAGATTGTTTCGGCAAAATGAGAAAATCAGGTCGTAAGCCAATTAGCTCTTTTCAAACCGGCAATTTATTTCGTAAGCAAACTTGCGCGTTTCAAGCCGGCAAAAAATTTATCGTAGGCCGGCTTGTGCTTTTCAAACCGGCAAGATCCTGGCAAATTATTAAGCCGGATTCAAAAACAGAATCCGGCCTACAGTTAAGTCAGGAATTATCCAAACCTAAATTTTCTTTTCAATCTCGCCCAATGCTAAGGCGATGAAATCATCAAGGCTCATGGCGCCGGGGTTATCTCCCCTGAGGTTCTCAATTTAGTGTCCTGAAAACATTTCTTTTCCTCGTTGAAAACAGATTGTTTCAGCAAAATGAGAAACTCAGG
>JAGOIM010000070.1 GCA_017995665.1 Anaerolineaceae bacterium
CATATCTCCCGCGAGGGACAGGTGTATTCTCAATGCCTTCAATCCCAGGGTAGGTAAAGGCATAGACGATAACTTCTCGTTCCTCATCCAAAATATTCAGCGATGTAAGCTCTCGCCTGGAGAGAAAATTGCGCCCGTCAAGATTGATAAATTCTGCTGGTTCGTAATTTGAATGGGGTTGAACCCCGTAATTAAAGTAACAAGAAGGATATTGTTTGGAGAACAATGCTTTGAAGGTCCTGAAATTGGTCGGGTCCAGATTTCGATACTCCCAAATCTCCGGGTCATATTTAATTTTAGAAGGCGGAAATAACCTTGGAAAGCTTTGTTGAAAAATTTTCAGTTGCTTTAAGCTCTCACCGGTCGAGGTGGAAAGCTGTTCATTAACATTCGGCGTGGAATTGGAGGGAGGGGTTGGTGACTGGATTGGGGAGCTTGTTTCAGTCAAATCGGTTGCAGTCATGCTCATTTCGGATGGATCTTCAATCAACTCAGTAGACCGAACGGAATCACATGCCGCAAAAAGAACTAAAACACAGAGCAGCAAGAAAATAGCGTTTAATTTAGTACTATTCATTGGACTGAATAACCTCTCTTAAATTGATGAAGGAGGTGCTTGTACAAAAGGAGATTGAAAACAGGAAGCAAAATCATTCTTTTGCTTCCTGTTTTATCTTATCAATTAGTCCTTTAGTCCTTCAAAAATTCACGAACGGAAGGTAATTGGCCGGCACTGCCGAGATAGTCGTTCTTTTGGGCAATGAATTTGGCGTATTCTTTCATGAAAACCTTACCCGGGTCGCGTAAATCGAATTTCTCGGGATGATCGCGGAAGTATTCACGATGAACTCTCGTCCAAACCAAGCGGCCGTCGGTGTCGATGTTAATTTTGGTAACGCCCAATTCGGCTGCATGGCGGAATTGAGTGGCATCCACGCCCTTGGCGCCTGCCAGTGTGCCACCGGCTTCATTGATGCGCATAACTTCTTCCTGGGGAACCGAGCTGGAGCCGTGCATAACCAGCGGGAATCCGGGCAAGCGGTTTTGGATTTCGGCTAAGACATCAAAATGCAAAGATTGCGTTCCGCTGAATTTGAAAGCGCCATGACTGGTGCCGATTGCTACGGCTAAGGAATCACAACCGCTGCGTTCAACGAACTCACGAGCTTGGTTGGGGTCGGTTAGCTTTGCGTCAGATTCGCTGACAGAGACGTGTTCTTCAACGCCACCGAGCATGCCGAGTTCGGCTTCAACCACGATGCCTTTGGCATGGGCTGCTTCAACAACGCGCCTGGTGATGGCGATGTTTTCTTCAAAAGGTTCACCGCTCGCGTCAATCATGACAGAGCTATAGAAACCGGAGTTGATACAATCGTAACAAGCGGCTTCGTCACCATGGTCGAGATGGACGGCGAAAATCGCCTCGGGATAGACATCATCCGCTGCGCGAATGAGTCCTTCGAGGAAGGCTTTGTTGGTGTAAGAGCGTGCGCCCTTGCTAATTTGAATAATAAATGGGGCTTGAGAATCGATGTTTCCTTGAAAGAGGCCGACAATCTGTTCAAGATTGTTGATATTGTAGGCGCCGATGGCATATTTGCCATAAGCATGTTCAAAGAGTTTTTTGGTTGTTACAATCATTAGTGACTCCTTACTAAGGTTTTTTAATATTATACTCCCTTGCCTCGATAATAAAACTTGTGTATCTGATTTCAGCAATTCTCATTTTGCAACTGCCTTAATCTGATCACAATGCTAAGGGTGGGTCTCGTTAAGTTAGGGATTATTGAGCATTCGTGTTTGGGACCCACCCTTACCCTCGTATAAATAATGCAAGAATCAAGGATTAATTCTTCATTTATTCAAGAGCTTTTTGATAAATCTCCCTTAATTTCTGCGAAAAAACGTCCGGGTCGTGCATTTCGCGAATGCGCTGTAAAGCTTTGAGGGCTTTAGGATAAATGCTCGACGGGTCTTTCAAAATATTACGCAAGATAGCTTCTAAACCGTCCTGAATCTGTTGCGACAGATGTGCCCGTTCTTCAGGAGTGCTATAAAGCGCTTCGCCCATTTCGTTTTTGGGAACCCGAATCAACCAGCCGCATTCCGTATTGTTAATTTCGGGAAGGGCGCGAATATCAGTTGAAATCACCGGTAATCCGCAGGCTTGGGCTTCTAAAACTGAAAAACCGTAGCTATCGGCATAAGTTGGCAAAAGTCCTATATCGCAGGTTTTCATCAAAGTCAAAACTTCAGCTTGAGGTAATGATGGATAGTACTCAATCCAATCTGAATGTTCCTGGATAAAGTTGCTTGCCCAATCCAAGTCTTCCTGAGTTTCTTTTGCGGCATAATCATCCATTTTTAGCGAACTAACCAAAACTAATTTGAGATTTGCTTTTTCTTCGCGAATGAGTTTATCGAAAGCGCGCAAAATCTCTTTGCCTCCCTTACGGAAAAAGCCACTTCCAACCAAAATTAATCGAATGGGATGCCGTTCGTCATAATCACGACGGATAGCTTGATCAACCAAAACTTCTTGAGGGGGATGGATAACAATCATTTTTTTGCGAATGGTTTCCTGATCTTCATAGGGAAGCTCCAACAGCAAATCGGATTGCATCAAAGCAGTAGCTTGTGACAAGGCAATGATTTTTTTACAGTAAGGTGACTTGAGTGCATCAAAACCACGTTGAAGTTTGACTGTCATCTTTATAGGGTTTTTCGTTTTGCCATGATAGCGCTGCATCAGCTCAGAAAAACGAGGGACAATTGTTTCGAAAGTTGTCAACCAGGGCTTATGACCGTAACTTATTCCATTGAATAGATGAATGAGGTCAACCCTGTTTAGGTCATAATCTTCAAATTGGTTGTTTAAATCAAAGGTGTCAAAAAGTGCTTTAGTGCTTCGGCGATTAATAGCCAAAGCAAACCTGCGGCGAAAACTAAAAAGGTCTTCAACCGGCACATATTCTGCTTCAGGAAGTTTATAAAGAATATTACGCAAATATGGGTAATATTCAAAACGATATTTAAGTACGCCAATTTTCATGTTTTGATTATACCCCTGGCTAAGAAAGTCAAAAAATGGGGGTTGCGGGCAGTAATTCAGGCTTGTAATAATAATGCCAGCTGAAAAATTTAGCTGGCATTATTTTAATGACGACCGAAGCCTGGTTTCTGTTAATCCATTGGTGGATAGCCGGTGACAGCCTGAATTTCTGCGTATAGCGGTGACAGGCGACCGTACATTTTTAGATAAACACGGTGATACAAGTCATCGTAAATTTTATGGTTTTCCGGTTCAGGATGGAAACTGGCGCTAACTCTCGTCATTTTTGCGACCGCTACTTCAAAAGAAGGATGCAAGCCTAAGCCAACTGCCAGATCAATCGCAGCACCCAAACCGCTTGCTTCAAAAACATGCGGACGGCTGATGGTCATGCCAAAGGTGTCGGCGGTCAATTGCATTGCGGCATCACTTTGCGAACCCCCACCGGCAATCCGAACTTCGGTAATGGGAACGTTGGTCCGTTGGCTGGTTCTTTCGGCGCCTTCTCTAAGTGCATATGCCAAACCTTCCAATATTGCCCGATAAATATGGGCACGCGTGTGCACGCTTCCAAAGCCGATTATCGCTCCTTTAGCATCCGGTCCGGGCGATTTCAAACCCGGTGCCCAATAGGGTTGAACAGTCAAACCCAGCGAACCGGCAGGTACTGAATGAATCAAATTGTCAAAGAGTTGTTCGGCTTTAATTCCGCGCTCCTTGGCAAGGCGTTGTTCGTTTTGCCCAAATTCTCTCAAGAACCAAGAAACCATCCAATAGCCTCTGAATAGTTGCGTTTCGAGAGAATAATAACCCGGAACAGCAGAGGGGTAAGGGGGAATCAGCGGAACAACTTCTGTGTATTTTTTGTTGGTGGTGTTGATTGTCGCTGCAGTGCCATAAGAGAGGCAACAAACGTTTGGTTCGAGCCCGCCTGAACCCAAAACTTCGCAAGCCTTGTCGCTTGCTGCGGCAATCACCGGTAAACCCTCCGGAATGCCGGTTTCTTCAGCCGCTTTAGGGGTAATTTCGCCTAAGAGCGCGCTTGGTGGGACTAAATCGACCAATTTTTCGGGTTCAACCGGTATGGCTATCGCCTTCCAATCGTTTTTGCTGGCCCATTTATGTCTTTTAAAATCGAAAGGCAGATGTCCAACCTGATTGGCAACCGAATCGATAAATTTATCGACCATCCGGCAGGTTAGATATCCGGAAAGTAATACTAACTTATGGGTTTTCTCCCAAATTTCGGGTTGATTGGTTCGAATCCAATTGGCTTTTGCTTCAGATTGAAGATAACGGACTGTGCCGGTCATCCCGGTTAGCGCAAAGCCAAGCCCCCAAAGACCGCCAACTTTCGGCAGACCTGATGTTCGTCGTTGATCCGACCAATGGATAGCGGGTCGGACTGGCTGGCCATCTTTGCCGAGGTTTATCATAACATTTCGCTGGCAGGTAACAGCCACGCCTGCGATTTGCGTTTTGTCAACCCCTTCAACCAGCCAAAGCTTCTGACAAGCCTCGCAAAGGCTTTCCCAAAACTTTTCCGGCTCAATTTCAACCCAGCCATGTTTGGCAGCCGAATATGGAGCGACAGGAATTTGGGTCTTAAAAAGCAAATTACCATCTAAATCGAATATCAACGCCCGCGTTGATTGGGTGCCCATGTCAATTGCCAGCAGTTTATCTTTCATCTATACTTCGAAGCCTCCTGCCCAAGCTTAATTAATTGGGCTGAAAATATAACACCAGGTTTACCAGCAATATACATAAGCAATTTTTGGAAGTTAAAGGTCTTAATAGCTAGGAGCGGGGAGCAGTGAGCGGGGAGCGGGAAATCGCGATATTAGTCGGATTGAAAACGAGCGACTTGGCGTTGATCCGGTCTTTCCGTGAAGTATAATATTTCATCATGACCGAAGAGTTAATCATCGCCCTTCATATGCACACGAACTATTCCGACGGCAACGGGCTTCACAAAGACCTCGCCGAAGCCGGCTTGGATGCCGGGGTGGATGCTTTGCTTGTTTCTGACCACAATTGCCTGGTTCAGGGGATGGACGGCTACCACCAACGCGGGAAACAACGCCTGCTGATGCTGGTTGGCGAAGAGATTCATAACCAAACCTTGCCCGAAGGCGGTAATCATCTTTTGGTTTTTGGTCATAAGCAAGAGCTTTCCCGTTATGCACCCGAACCGCAAAAACTAATCGACCAGGCTAACGGGGTCGGTGCGCTTTCTTTCATCGCCCATCCAATCGAAGATACGCTGCCTGCTTTTGGCGAAGGCGATTTCGGCTGGCGCGATTGGTCGGTCAAAGCCTATACCGGTATAGAGCTTTGGAACCAATTGAGCGAGTTCAAAACTCGTTCTCAAACACTGCCAAAAGCTGGTTTTAACGTGCTTTTCCCAAAATTCATGTCCCAGGGTCCTCTCGAAGCGACGCTCAAACTTTGGGATGAGCTTCTGCTCACTTCCAAACGACCGGTGGTTGCTGTGGCAGGGGTGGATGCACACAATTTAATGAAGCAGTTTGGGCCAATACGCGTTTTCGTTTACCCCTTTGCTTTTCATTTTAAATCCATCCGCACACACATTCTCACCCCAAGCAAACTGAGCGGCGAAATCAACAGCGATCGCGCGATGATTTTGGACGCCCTGCGCATGGGGCACGCTTTTTGCGCTTACGACCTGCCTCATCCAACAGACGGTTTTCGCTTCACCTGCAACACCAACGATGGCACTTTTATGATGGGCGATACGGTTCAGGCGGAATCGGGCTTGACCTTCCAGGCTCGCTTACCCTTGCGCACCCACGTCCGCTTAATTAAGGATGGTGTGGTGATCAAAGAACATCAGGACCGCGAAGTGCTCACCTATTTGACCAAAGAGCCGGGGATCTATCGGGTGGAGGTTTACATCGACTACCTCAACCGCCACCGCGGCTGGATTTTCAGCAATCCCATTTATGCCATTTAACAAAATTTAAGACAGGAAGCATCGAGTGGAGTCGGGGGAAAGCATCTAAATATCTGCGTCAATATTGCGTAAATTATGCACACTCTTTTCGGGGAAATCTTTCGTCGCATAGTTTATTATCTCTTCAGCAAGGATTTCTTGCTTTAGGAGATTATGATGAAAATTGAAACATTCAACCGTTTTGAAAATAAATATTTGATTGATGAAAACAGCTTCACCAAGCTAACCAATAGTTTTGGCGAAAGAATGGTTTTGGATTTGCATAACCGAAATGGTAAAAGCTATACGATTCGAAACCTCTATTACGACACCGACGATAGTCAGCTGATTCGTCATTCTCTGTCTAAGCCGGTTTATAAAGAAAAACTGCGAATTCGGTCTTATGGCAAGCCTTCGCTTGAGGATGAGGTTTTCGTAGAAATTAAGAAAAAGGTCAGCGGCGTGGTCAATAAACGGCGAAGCACGCTGGTTTTGAAAGACGCCTACGATTTTTTGGAAAGCGGAATCTTGCCTGAAGAAAAACCGAACCAAAATCGACAGGTTTTGAAGGAAATCGCTTTTGTTTTGCGAAATCAACCGCTAAAACCAAAGCTCTATCTGGCTTATGACCGGGTGGCATATTTCGGCAATGATGACAACGACCTGCGCATATCCTTTGACCTTGAGATTCGTGCGCGCCGCAGGGATGTTAGTTTTGAAGCCGGCGATTTTGGCGCAAAGCTCCTCAAAGATGGGCGTATTGTGATGGAAATTAAGGTCGGAAAGAGTTACCCGCTCTGGCTGGTAGATTTGCTTTCGCAAAACAAAATTTATCCGACCAGTTATTCAAAATATGGTGCCGAATACAAGGCATATCTGAAAAATGAGCATTTGGCGAATACCCTTTTCCAAATCAAGGAGCAGGATCCTGCTTTTTATGAGTTTGCATCGATGGCAATTTAGAAAGGAATGAAAATGTTTGATTCAATTTTTACTACCGCAGATTCCGAAACCGTCTTGAGCTTGCCGGGGATGCTGATTGCCTTAGGCGTTGCTTTTGTGCTCGGTTTGACGGTTAGTCTGGTTTACATGAAAACCCAAAAGAGCCGTCAGCCCAGTGAGAGCTTTGCCCTGACTTTGGTAATTTTGCCGGTGGTGATCAGCGTGATTATCCTGTTGGTGGGAAACAACGTGGCGCGGGCTTTTAGTTTGGCAGGAGCCTTCTCGATTATTCGTTTTCGCAGTGCTCCGGGCAATCCAAAAGACATCACCTATGTTTTGCTCTGTATGGCTGTCGGTTTGGCAACCGGGATGGGCTTTGTGGCATATGCCGTGGTGGTGGCTTTGATTTTGTGTGGCATTATGCTCTTGCTGGAACTTACTAAGTTTGGGCAAAGTAAGGGGAATGCAAAAACACTGAAAATTACTATCCCCGAAGACTTGAATTATGAGCATAGCTTCGACGATATTTTTGCAGAATATACCCAAAGCTCTACACTTAGAAAAGTAC